>JAKMDG010000060.1 GCA_022428035.1 Longimicrobiales bacterium | reverse complement strand
ATATTCTCCCTCCGTTATAGCTGCGAGGTCTGCAGCGGCAGGTACGAAGTGGGGGAGATGGTCGCCCCCGCTTTTTTGTTCGATGTGGACATGGGGTTCGCTGCTTCGGTGGCGCGCCCCTCGTTGTTGATTGGAGGTTGGTATGCGGGCCGTGCCGGAGATCGATCAGGGCCTCGAAGGCCGAGTTGAAGAGCTTGGATACGAGGTGGTCGAGCTGCGGTGGGGTGGCAGCGGTCGCCGACCAATGCTCAAGCTCCGCATTGATCGCCCAGATACGGGTCCGGGCGAGGGTGTGACCGTGGACGAGTGTGCCAAGGTAAGTCGGGCGCTCGAGTCCTGGCTGGACGAGTACGAAGGGCTCTCAGAGCGCTACGTGCTCGAAGTGTCGTCCCCTGGGGTCGACCGGCCGCTGTCGCGGCCGCGGGATTTCGAGCGGTTCAAGGGGGAGCATGTCGCCGTGAAGGGGAAAGAAGTGCTCCTCGACAGGGCGACGCGGATTGAGGGAGAACTACTCGGCCTCGCGAAGTCGGGCACCGATGAGGAGTCGGTCCTGCTGCGCCTGCCGAGCGGCGAGGAGGTGAGTATTCCGAGATCGGATATTCGGAAGGCACACCTCGTCTTCACGTGGAAGTGAGGAGATAGAATGGCGAACGCGGCACAGATCGTGGCGGCCTTCCGGGACGTCGCGGCGACAAAGAGCCTCTCCGATGAGGAGATGACCGACCTGGTCAAGGACGGCATGCTTGCCGGGCTGGCGCGGATCTATGGTGCCACGGTCCAGGCCGAGATCGATATCGACGAGGACACGGGGGACTTCGACATCGTCGTCCTGCGGCGCGTCGTGGACGAGGTGGAGGACCCAGCGACCGAAATTGTGATCGACGAAGCGCGCTGGGACGACGACACCTACGAGGTCGGTGACGTGATGGAGGTTCCTGTCGCGTTCACGGACTTCGGCCGAAACGCCGTGATGGCGGTGAAGCAGCGAATCGTGCAGCGGGTTCGCGAGAATGAACGCGACCGGATTCGAGATGAGTTCGCGGACCAGATCGGACACTTGCTGTCGGGAGAGCTTCAGCAGATTGAACGAGGCAAGCTCGTCGTGATGCTGAACCGGGCTCGCGACGCCGATGCCATCATTCCGTGGAAGGATCAGAACCCGCGTGAGCGGTTCCGTCAGGGGGACCCGATCCGTGCGGTATTGAAGAAGGTCGAGGAGACTCCGAAGGGCCCGCGGCTCATCTTGTCGCGCGCCGACCCTCTCTTCGTGTCTGCGTTGTTCCACCTCGAAGTCCCTGAGATCCATCAGGACATTGTCGAGATTCGCGAGATCTCACGAGAGGTCGGCGGGCGTACGAAGATCGCGGTGTACAGTCGGGACGAATCAATCGACCCAGTGGGCGCGTGCGTCGGCCTGAAGGGTTCGCGTGTTCAGGCCGTTGTGAACGAGCTCGGCGGTGAGCGAATCGATATCGTTCCATGGCACCCTGATCCTGAGGTTTTCGCTCGTCGTGCGCTGGCTCCGGCCCGCGTTTCGAAGGTCTTTACGGACTCAGAGCGGCAGGTGGTGACCGCGATCGTCGACGAGGACCAGCTCTCACTGGCGATCGGAAGGAATGGCCAGAATGTGCGGCTCGCTTCGCAGCTCATTGGATGGCAGATCGACTTGTATGGCTCGCGCGAATGGGTAGAGCGTGGCGAGGAGCTGGCGGCCTTGGTGGAGGGCCGTGCCGACGATCAGTACGAGACCTCGGATTTCCCACTCTCAGAGCTGGATCTCCGGCCGGCTGTACTGGCGGCCCTTTCTGAGGTCGGATATGATACGTTTCTACAGATTATCGACTTGGAACGCCGCGATTTCCTTGGAATCAAGGGTCTCGGTGAGGAAGATGCGGAGCGTCTGCTGCAGCTCATCGACGAGCTGACGGTGGTCGAGGGCGAGGTGCCCGAGGCGGAGAGCGCTGCAGCGTCCGATTCCGAGGAAGATGACGCCGAAGACGATGGAGACTCGGAAGAGTAGCGCTCTTCGGCTTTTGGGCCTGGCCAGGCGGGCGGGTGCGGTGGCTCCGGGGACGGACTCGGTGCGTCGTGCCATCCGTGACGGCGAGGCTTTGCTGATTTTGATGGCTGAGGACGCGTCAGGCGTCCAGTTAAAAAAACTACGAACGACGCGTGATGACGGATCGATCCCCCGGGTGACCCTGGGGGATCGTGCCACGTTGGGTGCCGCGGTGGGCATGGCTGCCCTCTCCGCGGTGGCCGTCACTCAGGCGTCGTTTGCGACTCGACTCGTCGAGGAGCTCACGAGCTCTGAAGACGAGGGCAGCATGGACGCAGTGGAGGCGTAGCACAAAGCATGCAGGTATTCGAACTCGCAGACGATCTCAATGTCGACGCCGAGGCGTTGATCGGGCTCCTCAGGCACATGGGTATTCCCGTGTCCGATGACGAGGCGCCGATCACGGACGGTCAGGTGGCGAAGGTCCTCGCGAAAATGGAGCGCGAACGGCGGGCGGGTCACAAGGACCCGACCGAGGCAATT
>JAKMDG010000038.1 GCA_022428035.1 Longimicrobiales bacterium | reverse complement strand
AGCTGCTGCCAGCCTCGCACGATCGCAGCTAGGCGGTCGCGCTCGCTGGCTTCCTCGATCACGTACGGCTCTCGGAAGAGCCAGTACACGTGCGTGCCCCCGCCCGTCTCCACGATCCAAGTCGGGTCGAGGGGCAGCGCCGAGAGGATGCGGTCCGCCTCGGCCTGCGAGGCAGGCAGCCCCTTCTTCTCGTGCCCGCTCCCTGCGACGTCAACGTCGAGCCACACGCCCGGCACGACGGCCGTCGTGTTGGCGTAGCCTCGCGCGTAGAGCAGCGTCGCGCTGTCGTCGCGGTTCCGACGCCGCCGCTCTTCGAGAGCATCGTCGTGGTCCTGCAGGCACACGCCGTAGTAGAGGTCGGTGGCAGGCGACATCCTTTCGTAGACGTCGCCTGCCCCTTCGATGCTGCTGCACCAGCTTGAACGCTTATCCGCAGCAGTCCACAGCACGAGCCGGTGCTCGGCAGTGATCGCGTCGCCGTAGAGGTCTGTCAGGAACGCCTCGAAGGCGCTGCGATCGTTGCTCGTCATCAGCCCTGTCCGTCAGCCTCGAAGGCGTTGTAGTCCTGCATGCGTGCCATGAACGCCTTGCCGATCTCGACCATGGTCTCGGCCTGCTCAGCGTCGAGGTCCTTGACGTACGACACGTCGAGCATCGAGTAGGCAATGCCCGACGCGCTCTGCGCGCTCTTGAGTCCGAGCCGCGTGACCACGCCCTCGAACCGCTTGCCGTTGTCGATCAAGCGCAGCACGTAGTTCTGCAGCGACTTGAGCGACGTCGCGGGCACCTGCATCACTGCTGGGATCCGAGAGCCCTCGCGGAAGAAGAACAGCACAGAGAAGTCCTTGCAGTCCTTCCCGTTGCCGCCGCCCCGGTTGCTACCGAACTTGCCCCACGGGCATTCGCTGCAGAGGTGCTTGCCCTCCGGGCCGTCGTCGGCGAGCGTGTTGTTGCCGTACCCGTGCATGCCGTCAGTCGACGAGCACGAGGGACGCGCGCCGCCGCCTGCGTCTTCGAGCGGCTTCGCCCACCACGCCTTCTGCCTGCCCTTGATGGCGACGAGGATGACGTCGATGTGCTGGTGCACCTGCTGCCCGTCGAGGTCGTCGACCATGAACGCAGTCATGCCCCCGAGCGGGAGCTTGATGCGCTGCAGCAGCGACTCGGTGATGCCCAGCTGATCGAACGCAGCGAGCATCGTCTCGCGCGCCTGCGGCTGGTCAACGATGGCGAAGCCGGACGGCTCCACAGATTGCAGAGCGGTGCTCTCGTTCTTCTTCTTCTCAGCCATTGTGGGCCTCCAGGGTTTTGACAGCGGCTGCCGTCTTGGACTCCGAGGTGGCCGCGCTGCGACGTCCGCGCAGCGACACGATCTCCTCGGTATCGATCACCTCCGCGAGCGGTGCCGGGAGCATCTCGCCATTGGCAAGGTGCTCACGAACGTACGCCGACAGGGTGTTGCTGTTGTAGTTCTCGCTGACGAGATCAGCGAGGCCGTGCGACTTGAGCGTCTCGACGACCTTGAGGCGGTCGCCATCCTTCGGCTTCGCGACGAGCATCTTGTGCGTGTACAGCGTGACACTGCCGCTGCCAGTGGAAACCGAGAGCCGCTCCATTTGATTGTTCCGCAGCTCTTCGAGAAGCAGCGGTTCCAGCGAAGCGATCTCTGACTTGACTGCACGCAATTCATCCTCGACCTCACGCTTGCGCGCGATCATCGAGCCGAACTGCTTGGCAAGGTTCATGTCCATGAGTTCTAGAGGGTTGGGGTTGGGTTGCTGATGCCGTCGAGAACTGCCTCGACGACCTGCTTGCGTTGGCGCAGCGCGCCGTAGACCTTCTCGTCGATCGTGTTGCGCGCGACGAAGTGGTAGTACACGACCGGGCGGCTCTGCCCCGGACGATGCACACGCGCAAGGCTCTGCTCGTAATCGCCGAGCGAGAACCCGGTCGACAGGTAGCAGCAGTAGCGCGCGCGCGTGAGGTCAATGCCGGTGCCGCCGCTCTGGATCTGCACAGCGAGCACAGGTGCCTCGCCTGCCTGCCACGCTTCGAGTTCCCTGCGCTTGCCGCTGAGTTCCAGCGACGCGCGGCCCGTTGCCTTCGCGGCCTCGTGCACAGCGGTGAGGTCTGACGAGAAGCGACCGAACACGACGACGGGCTCGTCGGCGGGCAGGTCTTCGAGCAGGTCACGCAGAGCGTCCTGCTTCGCAGTGTCGACCTGATGCAGGATGAGGTCGTCGCCTTGCTCGACGGTGACGCGCCCGCTGGTCAACTGCTGCAGGCGCAGGAGCTTCACGAGCGCGTTCGCCGCTGTGATCTCTCCTGCCTCCACCTGCGCAGCGAAGTCCCGGTCGAGGTCTTCGTAGAGTTTGCGCGCCTTGGGCGTCAGCTCGACCACGCGCTGCTCGTGGAGCGCGTCGGGAAGATCAAGCACAGAGCGGTCGGCCTGATACGTGAAGTCTGCGAGCTTGCGCTGCAGCTCCTCGATGCGCTGGTAGCCGGTGACCTGCTTTCCCTGGAAGCCACCCATCTGCGCGTACTGCCTTCGGAAGCGCACAAAGCTCCAGCCGAACAGCGTCGGCGCGAGCGCGCGAAATTGTCCGTACACGTCGAGCGGCGAGTGCGGCATCGGCGTGCCAGTGAGAGCGAGGCGTCGCTTGCAAGTCTGCGCGAGCCGCGAGACCCAGCGCGAGGTGGTGCCGCCGGGCGACTTGATGCGGTGCGACTCGTCGAGGACGAGCAAGTCGAACTGCTGCTCGCGCAGCCAGTCGCCGAGCGGCGCGCTGCGTGCGCTCTCGTAGTTCACGATGATCGCGCAAGGCTGCAGGCGCACGTGAGCTTCGAGCATCTTTGCCTTGGCGTGCTCGTGCTTCTTGCGCACCGTGCCCTTGAGCAGCGGCACAGCCGCGACCTCGGGCGTGAACAACTCGATCTGCGACTGCCACGCGGGCACAACGGAGAGCGGGCACAGCACGAGGATGCGCTGCGCCTTCGTGCGGCGCGCGACTTCGAGGGCGCACCGAGTCTTCCCGGTGCCCATGCC
>JAKMDG010000036.1 GCA_022428035.1 Longimicrobiales bacterium | reverse complement strand
CTGCGTTAGCGTGATCGCAGCCGTCAGCGTCGTCTTACCGTGATCAACGTGACCAATCGTTCCCACGTTCACGTGAGGCTTGGTACGCTCGAACTTCTCCTTGCCCATCTCGCTCGTCCTCTTCGTTCCGTTGTAAGCTTCCGGATCAGCGGGACCGCGGCCCCGTGACTCGTTCACACCGCATGTGATTCGTCCTGCAAGCTCTGAGCGGGATTTGAACCCGCGACCTCGTCCTTACCAAGGACGCGCTCTACCCCTGAGCTATCAGAGCAGCGTCCGGCTCGCGCCGTCCCAAATCCTGCTGAACTGCAAAAAGAGCGGGAGACGGGACTCGAACCCGCGACCCTCAGCTTGGAAGGCTGATGCTCTAGCCAACTGAGCTACTCCCGCCTCGCTCTCCTGCCGGACCCCAGGGGATCCGACCTTCTAAAGTGGTGGGGGGAGGATTCGAACCTCCGAAGGCTAAGCCAACAGATTTACAGTCTGCCCCGTTTGACCGCTTCGGTACCCCACCTTGTTGCTCCCGAAACCGCACGGTCGGGACCACTCGACCGCCTTTTCCCGCCCCGTACCAAGCGTGGAAAAGAGCCGCCCCCCAAACACTGGAGCAGCTGTTTTGCGAACGAGCCTAAAAAAGTAACCGGCCCTTCACACAGCGTAAAGGGTCAGAAGTCGCCTGCTGGCGGGGGGTTTCAGGGGGTCAAAACTGGCCGTCCACGTCCCCGTCCGCGCCACTCCTCCACCCTCTACGACTAAAGCTGGCGAAGGGACTCGAACCCCCAACCTGCTGATTACAAATCAGCTGCTCTACCAGTTGAGCTACGCCAGCGCGAAGAGAAAACTATCGGCGCGTGCTTTCGTGGTGAAGAGAGCATCCTGCGCCAGTCCGAGTGAGGGGGCCGAAGTCCTCGCAGGCCAGTCTGCCAGCGACACCCTAGCCCACAATCTTCCAGCGAGTCCCACCTGCCCCGTCCTCGAGCACGATATTCTTTGCCGCGAGCTCGTCCCTGATCTCATCTGCTCGCCCGAAGTCTTTCGCCGCGCGCGCAGCAGCCCGCTCTTCGATCAGCTGCTCGACCCAGGAGGCGAGATCGTCGTCCAGGGTTCGGGACGCGTGAGCCACCTCCAGCAGGCCGAGCACCCGATCCATGGAACGAAGTCCGTCCAGCACGGCATCGCGATCACCGGAGGTGACGGTTTCCCGACCGTCCAGCTCGGCGTTCACCTTTGTTACGAAGCGGAACACGGTCCCGAGTGCGTCGGCCGAGTTGAAGTCATCGTCCATCGCGGGGCGGAACGCGACGACCACAGTTGCTGCCAGGTCGGGCAGCGTCGACGGCTCCACCGAGTCATCCGTGGTCACGTCGGACAGGCGGGCTTCGAAGTCGAGCAAACGCTGAACCGCAGCGGCCGACGCCTTGAGACCGTCGCGCGTGAAGTTGAGATCACCCCGATAATGCGACGAGATCAGCAGATGCCGAATGGCCGCCGGATCGTACCCCTCTTCGAGCAGCTCTCGCACACGAATGAAGTTACCCAGCGACTTGGACATCTTCCGCCCTTCTACGAAAAGATGCTTCACGTGCATCCAGTAGCGGACAAAAGGATGACCGGTAGCACATTCGGACTGGGCGATCTCGTTCTCGTGGTGCGGGAACACCAGATCCTCCCCGCCGAGGTGCATATCGAGGGTATCGCCGAGTTCAGCCATACTCATGACCGAGCACTCGAGGTGCCAGCCCGGACGTCCGCGACCCCACGGTGAATCCCATGCGGCACCGACCGCTTCATCCTCGGCCGTAGTCGCTTTCCAGAGCGCGAAGTCACGAGCATCCTCCTTCTCGTATTCATCGTGCTCGACCCGCGATCCGGCGATCAGGGTCGACGTGTCGATCCCTTTCAGCTTCCCGTATTCCGGGAAGCTCGCGATGGAGAAGTACACGGCGCCGTCGTCGGCCGCATACGCATGTCCGTTGTCGATCAGCGTGCCGATGAAATCGACCATACGCTCGATATACTCAGTCGCGCGCGGGTAGCGATCCACGGTCTGGACACCGAGCGTCAGACAGTCCGCCAGAAACGTCTCGCCGAAGGGCTCGGTGTGCTCTTCGATGGAGTTGCCCGCCGCGTATGCCGCATCGATCACCTTGTCGTCCACGTCAGTCAGGTTCATGACGAATCGGACGTCGTATCCGCTCCACTCAAGGTGTCGATGGACGAGATCGAAGAAGAGGAAGGCCCGAAAGTTTCCGATATGGGCGTGGTTATAGATGGTCGGTCCACAGGCGTAGACCCCCACTTCACCTTTCCGTAGCGGGACGAATTCTTCGAGCGAGCGCGTCGCGGTGTTGTAGACCCTGAGTGACATCGGTCGTTGCGTTGGCGGGCATGCGGTCGATCAGCAGGAAGATCGCCGGGCCGTTGGAGAAGGGACAGAAGAGACTAGGCCTCGGACTCGGCCTCGTCGATCTCGTGGAGTACGGAAGACAACGCGGCGACCGGATCATCCGCCTGGGTGATCGGGCGACCAATGACGAGGTAGTCCGCTCCGTTTCGCACGGCGTCCCCCGGGGTCGCAATCCGATTCTGGTCACCGGCATCCGAGCCAGCAGGCCGGATACCGGGCGTCACGATGAGGAAATCCGGGCCGACCTGCTGACGGATCCAGCTCGCCTCGAGCGCCGAGGCGACGACCCCATCGATCCCGGCGTCTTTGGCCATCAGGGCGAGACGACCGACATCGTCGCGCACAGAGCGAATGTCCCTGCCCCACACAGCACTCATTTCATCCGGCGTAAGCGACGTCAAAACGGTCACCGCGAGGAGCCTGATGTCTCCGGAACGGGCAGCGGCGGCGGACTCCAGCATACGCGGCCCTCCGGATGCGTGGAGGGTCAGCAGGTCAACTCCGAGATCCGACGCTGCAGCCACCGCGCCGGCAACCGTGTTCGGGATGTCGTGGAGCTTGATGTCGAGGAATACCCGTTTGCCCCGAGCGACCAACTCGCGCACGACATCCGGCCCACCCCGTGTGTAGAGCTCGAAGCCCACCTTGTAGAAGTCCGCCTCATCCCCCAGCCTGTCGACCAGAGTGAAGGCGTCCTCAGCCGAAGGAACGTCGAGCGGGATGATCACTCTGTTCATCGAACCTCACTATCGTTGCGAGAGCACAAGTCACCCCAAGCGGCGACCCCGTGCCGTGGGCCCCATCGTTCGAGTCCAGCGATCACATCCGTGGCTGCCCTCGGCGCCGCAAAGGTCGCGGTCCCCATCTGGACCAGACTCGCACCCGCCCGCCCATAGGCGACCGCATCCTCCGGTGCCAGGATCCCACCCACACCGAGCAGAGGAAGTCGCGTTGCCGAGCGAGCGTCCCGGACCGCGCGTATTCCCGCCGGGCGCAGAGCCGGGCCGCTGACACCGCCAGGCCCCTGCCCCAGCCGGGGATCACCGGAGTCGGCATCCAGCAGCAGGCCAGGGAGCGTGTTCACGAGTGTGATCGCATCCACTCCCGCCTCTTCCGCTCGTCTCACCGTCTCACTCAGCATCGGGTCGTTGGGCGCCAGCTTGGCCGAAATCGGTCGCTCCGTTCGCGCCCGGCAACCGGAAATGATCTCGGTCACCGCATCGGGATCGAGTGCGAACGGGACGCCGTCACGGCGCGCATCGTTGGGGCAGGAGAGGTTGACCTCGAAGCCGACGAAACCATCGGATGGGTCGAGCCCTTCGATCAGCTGGAAGTACTCGTCTACCGTGTGTCCGGCGACGCTGACGAGCACTTTGGCTCGGTGAACGTTCGCGGCGATCCAGGGCAGCTTCTCGTCGCGCGCACGTTCGAGCCCGGGATTCGCCAGTCCGACCGAGTTCATCATCCCTGCATCGAACTCCGCGACGCGCGGCGCCGGGTTGCCCATGCGGCGTTCGAGCGTAATCGACTTCGTTACGAAGCCCCCGAGCGCCTCGAGGTCGAGAACGTCGATCAGTTCCATTCCGAATCCGCAGGTGCCAGCAGCGAGCAGCACCGGATTCTGGAATTCGACGCCCAGTACGTGGGTGGTGAGCCTCACCGTTGGGTCAGCCCTCTCAGCCGCACGTCCAGTTCCTCCTCAAGCTCCTGATATCCGGCAGAGGACCCGCCAGACGCGGCCAGAACGTAAGGGCTGTTCGGGTTCGCCTCCAGACGTCCACGAAGCCACGCTCGGTCACCCTCGTCCGGTGAGATGTCGAGGGCCGCGAGCAGTGCCTTAGGTGCCCAGGGATCGTCAGGTGCGGCGGCGGCATACGCCAGAAAGAGTCCACGCGCGACCGACTGAGCACCGAGCTCATCGCGAGCCACCTCGGCCGCGGCGAAGAAGCCCAGGGGCTGCGCATACCCCATGCCGGTAAGTGACTCCATCCGCTCGACCATCTCGAGCTGGAACGCGGCGCGCGTGTCGGAACCCGCCGGGAGGAGTAGTGTGCGAACTCCGTAGACGGCGTCGAGATCCCGGGCACGTTCGAGCTGCCAGCGCGCCAGCAACAGACGAGCGTCCGCAGCCGCACTCCCGAGGCCTGAGGCTACATCCATGGCCTGCTTCCGGGCCGCAGTGGTGTCGCCGGCCTGATCGAGCAAGCGCGCCCGGGTCAGGGCCACGCCACCACGAGCGACCCGGTCCCAGGGTGAAGACCGGACTCTGTCGAGCATGGCAGCAACAGTAGCCTGACCCCATACGTCTACAGCGGCACCCGCGAACTCCACGACCGCGTCGTGGCGCTCACCTCCTCTGGGATCAGTCAAGAGACTCTCGAACGCGTCATGAGCTCTGGCTTCTTCCTCGTGCACGATGGACCAGCGTAGCCGCTCGATTGCCGCTTCCACACGGATCCCGAAGCCGGCCTCCGCTGCGCGATCCAGGTCCCATCCACCCGCATCGAACAGGCCGCGTTCGAGCAGGAGGCGACCGCGAATCAGGTGGGCCTCCGACCGGGGTTCCGCCGGTAAGGAACCACTCAACGCGCGATTCACTTCGGCCAGCGCGGAGCGCGCATCCCCAGCCTCGGCATGGATCGCGGCCAGATACACGCGAGACTCGTCTGCGACCTCAGGGTACGAACGTACCGCGTCACGGAGAGCAGCCTGAGCCGCTCGAAGCTCTCCGAGCCGGAACCGTGCGCGCCCGTGCAGTACGAGCGTCTGGTCAGCCCAGTTGCTTTCAGGCCGATCCCGCAACGCCTTGCCAGTCTTCCGCACAACATCCAGGTACCGTGCTGTCGCCAGCGAGTCCCGCCCGGCCCTGCGCGCGACCTCTCCCTCGGAGAACAGCTGGTTCGCGTTGTAGAGAACGTTGTGATACGAACAGGCTGCGATCGTGAGCGCGCCGGTCACGACGAGCCAACGTCCCACTACTGCCTCGCGCCGCTGCCCGGCGGGTAACGGTCGAAGAACCGCACCACCGCGTCCGCAATCGCTTCGCCTGAACTCGCGTGAAATGCGCCCTCGTCGAGAAGCTCAGCCTCAGCCGCATTCGACAGATACCCGATCTCGATCAAGACCGACGGCATCAGCGCGTTCGTCAGTACGGCCAGCACACCCTGCTTCACTCCTCGGTTCGGCCCGGGATGGAAGTCGTCGAGTTCATCCTGTACCAGGCCCGCGAGGTCCTCGGACCAGTGCGCGTACTCGTAGTTTCGCAAGTCGCGCAAGATGAAATCCATGTCAGCCAGCCGGTCTTCGTCCACGTTCTCCGTACTCATGTTCAGCGGGGCATTTTCGATTGCGGACACCCTGCGTTCATGCTCTGTTCGTGCATCAGAGAGAAAGTAGGTCTCGAACCCTCGAGCCTCGCGACGTGCGGGGAACGAGTTCGCGTGGATCGACACGAAGATGCCCGGCCGCTCGCCTTTCCAATCGGTCGCGAGCTGCCCTCGTTCCCAGACGTCCACGAATGTGTCGTCGTCCCGGATCATGTGCACTTCCAGGCCGGACTCATCTGCGAGTGCTTCCTCCAACTGGAGCGCGATCGCCAACGCGACCGTCTTCTCCCGCGCCCCGGCGGGGGAAAGCGCACCGGGATCCTCACCGCCGTGGCCCGCATCGATGACCACGACACGCACGCCGTCATAGGCGGAGGGGCCCATGTTCCGTATTTCCTCGGCGGTGGTTCCAGTACCGGAAGACGAGACCTCTGCGACGATATCATCCGCAGCGCTAACGGTGGCGGCTACCTCGGCTCGGGACGGAGCGGGATCGTCGTTCCCTGTCGACTCATCGGGCGAAAGGTCTGACTCGGTACCCACGGCCGCTCCAGCTTCGGCCTCCAGCTGCGCAAGCTCAGCAGCACTCAGAAGTGCGATATCGCCGGCGCGAAGCAGGCTGTCCTCCCCCACGAAGTCGTACAGTCCCGGCAGACGGCGCGGCAGAAAGTCTGTCAGGAACTGAAGGGGAATCCACGAGGAGCCACCCGTTCGGTACGGAGCGTCAGTCATTTGGAGAACGACGCCATCCCAGCGGAAGAAGGGTGAATCCAGCCGGAACGAAACACTGATCTCTCCCGCCGCGCTGAAAGACAATCCTCCCGTACCCTCCTGGACCGTCCACCCGAGGTCCCCGAGGGTCGACGCCGCGACACTCGCATAGCCCCGGTCGAACTGGACCGTAACCGTACTCGACGAACCGTCCTCACGCTCGATCTCGAGACGCGGGCGATCCTGGGCGTGAAGCGCGCTCGCGGCAGCCAGCGTAGCGACCACGCACACGCCATTCCACAATCCATCACGGACCTTCATCGCGACTCCATGGCCCGACGGGCTTCCCGATCCTGCTGCCGTCGTTTCAGCGTCTCACGTTTGTCGTGCAGCTTCTTTCCTCGGCCCACGGCCAACTGGAGCTTGGCGCGGCCGCGAACGAAGTAGATTTCGAGTGGGATCAGCGTGAGCCCCTTCTCCTCGGTCTTGACTGCGAGTTGCCGGATCTCCTGACGGTTCAGGAGCAACCGACGGCGGCGAACCGGGTCCACGTTGAACTGATTGGCCTGCTCATACGGACTGATGTGGAGGCTGTGCAGCCAGACCTCTCCACTGTCCACGCGGGCGAACGCATCCTGAAACGAGACTCCTCCAGCTCGGAGGGACTTCACCTCAGGCCCCTTCAGGGCGATGCCGGCCTCGTAGGTATCCAGGATCTCGTACTCATGGCGAGCCTTCCGATTGCGGGCGACCACATTACGTCCTTCCGGAGCCTTCATCGAAGAGACCTCGTCATGCTTCGTCCTCGAAGGTCACCACCCCCACCCGACTCGCCTTGCGCATCGTAGATACCTGACCGACCTCACCACCAATTATGAACACTAGCGATTCGTAATAGATCCAGAAAAGAAGAACGGCCACATTGGCCAGATTCCCAAGCGTGGAGCCGTAATTCGCGACCTCGGTCGCGTACCAGGAGAAGCCGAATTTCAACGATTCGTGAGCGACGGCAGCGAACGTTGCAGCGTTCATGGCCGTACGCATCGAGATCGGCCGTGCCGGTACATACCGATACAGAAAGAACAGCAGCACCCAGATGGAGACAAACGAAATGCCTATGCCCAGCACGTGATCCGCAAATGACACGGCAAAGCCTTCGAGCAGAAGGATGTCCACCCCGAACCGCATCGCCGCTGTAATGAAGACCGTCACACCCAGATTGACGGTGAGGAGCACGAAGCCGATGAGTACGGCAGCGGTGTCGAAGAGCTTTCCATGGATCGGGTTTCGCTTGAAACCGATATCGAAGATCTCTCGCAGCACGACGCGCAAGGACCCGGAGAGCCGTGTCGCCACCCAGAGTAGAAAGATGGAACCCGCGATCGTGTAGCTGGTCCGGCTGGCCATGAGCCGCTGAGTCAGGTCACCCACAAAATCGGTGAGCTCGACGCCAGCGCCGGTGGGGAGGTTCTGACCGAGGAGGCCCAGCACTGCATCCGTCGGATC
>JAKMDG010000011.1 GCA_022428035.1 Longimicrobiales bacterium | reverse complement strand
ACGTAGTACCGTTCGGCGTGCCGCAGCAACGGGTACACAACCGACGTCAGCCCTCTCTCGTCAGCCTCCTGCCGAGCTCGAGCCAGAAAGACCGGCACCGATTCAATGATCTCGAGCGCGACCTCGGCTGCCTCCGTTACCTCGGCCTCGTCGGACTCAGGGAGGGCCTTCGCGATGAACTGCTCTAGCGAGTCAAGGCCGCCACGTGCCTTCGCGCTTTCGATGATCGCGAGAACGTCGGGAATGCTCCCGTCGATCAGGGTCGGATCCGCTCCAAATTCCTCAGTTGAGTCGGACATCTACTGCCCCCCCCCACGATAGACGACCTCACCCCCAACGATCGTGGCAACGACCGCGGTCTCGGGAATGCGCTCCTCATCTACGGTCAGGATATCCTGCGACAGTATCGTGATGTCGGCGAGCTTACCGAGCTCGAGCGTGCCCTTGATGTCCTCTTCGAAGGCACCGTACGCCGCGTTGATCGTGTAGGAACGAAGCGCCTCCATGCGTGTCATGCGCTGATCCGCAAAGAGCACATCGCCATCAGCCATACGACGCGACACGGTGGAATAGTAGCTCGCGACGGGATCTACGTTCTCCACCGGAGCGTCGGTCCCATTCATGACGATAGCCCCAGAGTCCATCAGCTTCCGCCAGACGTACGCGCCCTCTTCCGATCGCTGCATGCCAAGTTTGGCTTCGATCCAGGGTCCATCGGACGTAGCATGCACACCCTGCATCGATGCGATCACCCCGATGTCCGCGAAGCGCGGGATGTCGTCGGGGTGGAGATGCTGTGCGTGCTCGATCCGCCATCGGTATGCGCCTGCACCGGCGGAGGCATAGGCATCCTCGAAGATATCAAGCGTCTCGCGGTTTCCCCGGTCTCCGATCGCGTGGACGTTGAACTGGTAGCCATGCTCCATCGCGAGCCGGGCTGTCTCGACCACATCCTGGAGGGGAGTGGTGTTGAGCCCGGCACTCGAGGGGAGGTCATCGTACGGCTGAAGTAGCCACGCGCCGTGGGAGCCCAGCGCTCCATCGATCGAGACCTTGATGGCCCGAACAGTGAGACGATCGTCGCCGTACCCGACCGTGCGGTAGGCCGCGAGGTTTTCGGCCAGCGACGCCGGACTCGCCCGGATCATCGAGTATATCCTGACCTTCAGGCTCCCGTCATCGACCATGTCTTTCCACAGGTCGATCGTATTCCATCCTGCCCCTGCATCGTGGAACGAGGTGATTCCTTTCGAGAACGCCTCATCCTGAGCCAGAAGTGCGACGCGCCGTGGGTCGGGCGACGCCGCGCCCTGACGAGCAGGTGACAGCAGGCCTGAGGCGGTTTCCCGGAAGGCCCCGATTGGATTTCCGGACGGATCCCGGACGATCTCACCGCCATCGGGATCGGCGGTCGCCCCATCGATGCCGGCGATCTCCATCGCGCGGGCGTTCGCATACGTCGCGTGACCGCTCGCATGCGTCAGCAGGACAGGGTTGTCAGGGGATACCGCGCTGAGCGAAGCATGGTAAGGAAGACCATCGACCTCTGGGTCGGGGCGCTCGTCCCACTTTTCCTGGTGCCAACCACGGCCTGTGATCAACTGTCCAGGCTCCGCCTCGGCGACCGCGACCTCGACCATGGCCACAATCTCGCCCCAGTTGGACACGGCCATCAGGTTCAGTTCGAGCTGTGCCTGCCCCACCCGCATGTAGTGGGCGTGCCCCTCGATCAGACCGGGAATCGCCAGGGCGCCATCGAGTTCCATGACTTCGGTGTCCGGACCGACGAGCCCCCGCACGTCGTCCTCCGAGCCGAGCGCGACAATGCGACCATCTCGCGCAGCCAGCGCGGAGTACTCCGTGCCCAGATCATCGACCGTCGCAATCTTGCCGCCGACGAGCACCAGATCGGCAGCTTCTTCGCCACCAACGCAGGCGGCAAAAGCGAGCACCGCCAGCATCATCAGGTACGTCAGGGGGCGTCGGTCAATCATGTCACAGCTCCACCAGGTGAAACGGCTCGCGAAGGTAGCACACTCCGATGTGCTTGCCGACCCTGCCCACGACGTTGACCTTGGCGGCGTTCCCCGCATGACGACTCCATTGCATATGCGTGTCAGATATTCACGATTCTGCTGTCTTGCCTGGCGTAGAACGCTGGTGCCCGTGTTGGCGCTTGCCGTTTCCTTCGTCTCCCCGAACGCCGCTGCGGGGCAGGATGCACCCGACTCCTGGAACTCCAAACTCGAGTTCGGCTTTACCGGCGCCTCGGGCAACACGTCGTTCTCGATCTTGACGAGTGCCTTCTCCGTCACGCGACTCGAGCGGGAGTCGTATGAGCTGGACATCTCTGGCCGAATACGTCGGGGAAGAAGTGACGGAAAGACGATCGCCAACGATCTGCGCGGCACCGTGAAGTTCGATTGGAATCCTCAAGCCACCTTGTCACCATTCATCTTCGCGACCGGAAGCCGAGACGTAATTCGGAACGTGGATGCCCGCCTGCTCGTCGGTGGCGGTGGGAAGTGGACCTTCCTGCAG
>JAKMDG010000572.1 GCA_022428035.1 Longimicrobiales bacterium | reverse complement strand
GCGCGCACCGGTCACGCACACCACATCCAGCGCCTCATGGTGCTCGGGAACTTTGCCCTGATCGCCGGCATCGACCCTCGCGAGCTCAACGACTGGTTTCTCGCGACCTTCGTCGATGCGCTCGACTGGGTGGTCACACCCAATGTCATGGGCATGAGCCAATTCGCGGACCTCGGGTCGTTCACGTCCAAACCGTACGCAGCGAGCGGGAAGTACGTCGATCGGATGAGCGACTATTGTGCTGAGTGCGTGTACGATGTGAAGTCGGTAGACGGTCCGAACGCATGTCCCATGAACAGCCTCTACTGGTCGTTCATCGACAGGCACGAGGACCGATGGATGTCGAACCATCGCATGGCCATGATCACACGGGGCTGGATGAAGAGAGATCCGGAGAAGAAGCGGGTGATCCTCGAGCGCGCTGCGGACGTTCAACGACGGCTCGCGTCAGGTGAGCTTTGAAGGTCACGAAGTTGGGTGGTAGGCAGGGCTGCGGTGCGACCATGAGCGCAGTCAGGCGATTCTGGTTCGCGACCTCCTTGCTCCTCGTCGCCGCGCCCCTGTCAGCCCAGAATGCCGTCCTGCGAGGGCGGGTGCTCGACGCTTCAGACCTGCGGCCGATTCAGGCGGCTACCGTGACGATTGTAGAGACCGGGGCGCAGTCGCTGACTGATGCTTCAGGCGTCTTCCTGATCTCAAACGCCGACGTGGGTCTGGTGTCTGTGCGCGTAGATGTGCTCGGCTACAGATCCGAGCTCCAGGCCGCCGTGACGCTGCAGTCCAGCCGTTCCACATACGTCGAGTTCAGGCTCGAGCCTGGAGCTATCGAGCTCGAGGGGCTTGTGGTAGGAGCCCCGGCGTTTCGGGTTCGTGACGCGTCTCCGGTGTCGACTCAGCTCTTGTCCAACGAAGAGCTGCGCCGCACGCCGGGAGGACTTCAGGACGTCTCTCGCACCCTCCTCTCACTGCCTGGCGTTCTGGGTGGTGTCGATAACCGGAACGATCTGCTTGTGCGCGGCGGCGGGCCTGGAGAGAACGCCTACTATCTCGATGGGATCCGAATTCCGCAGATCAATCACTTCGCGACGCAGGGCGCATCCGGAGGTGCGCTCGGGCTCGTGAACGTGGACTTCATACGGGAGACGGAGTTCTTCGCCGGTGCATTCCCGGTTCGCTACGGAGACGCCCTCAGCTCCGTTCTGAGCATCGAAAACCGTCCAGGTTCTCCGGAGGGTGTCCAGGGGGACGTCACGCTTGGCGCAACGGAAGCAGGGCTCACCCTCGACGGGCCGGCAGGCGAGAACGCCAACTGGCTTTTCAGTGTCCGACGATCCTACCTGCAGTTCCTGTTCGAGGCTCTGGGCCTGCCCATTCGACCCGACTACTGGGACGCCCAGTTCCGGCTTGAATCCCAGCTCTCAGAACGGGATCGCCTCGTACTCGTGGGGATCGGTGCGCTCGACAACTTCGGCATCGTCCCGCCAGACCCCGGGGACGATTTCGAGAATTTCGAGATCGCCTCCAGGGTCATCGACAACGACCAGCGAAGCTTCACCACAGGCGCCAGCTGGCGCCGTCTTGTCGAGGGAGGCTACGTCACCACTACGCTGAGCCAGTCGGCGAGCGACTACTCCTTCCTGGATCCGGGGGAGGATGACGTTCCGGTACTCACGAACGAGAGCCGGGAGCTCGACACCCGTTTCTCGGTGCAGGGCGACTTCAGCCGCGGCCCCGGGCTGACGCTGGCGGCAGGGGTCGAGGCTGTACGTTCGGCCGTAGATGCCAGCGTCTTTCAGCGCGCGATTCCGGGTGGGACGCTTCCTCAGGATCTGGCCTGGGACCAGAACCTCGTGCTCTTCAAGCTGAGCACGTTTGTGCAGGGAACAATTCCGCTCGGGTCTCGTGTCACGCTGACCGGTGGCCTCCGGGGCGACGAGGTGACGGCGCTGGAGCGGGGCTTCGAGTTCTCGCCCAGGGGAAGTGTGCTCGTCGAGCTCGGCGGTGGCGTGACCGCGCAGGCCGGAGGAGGCCTCTACCATCAGGCGCCGAGCCTGATCGCGTTGTCGGTTGAGGAAAACGATGTCCCGTCCAACCTGGACCTTCGCCAGCAGCGAAACGTACAGCTCGCGACTGGACTGTCCTGGACTGTGAATCCCGGGTTGAGGCTGTCCGCTGAAGCGTTCTGGAAGGAGTACAGCCGCGTCCCGGTCCTAGAGAGCGATCCTCGGGTCGCCGTGTCGAACCTCGGTGGGGACTACGG
>JAKMDG010000107.1 GCA_022428035.1 Longimicrobiales bacterium | reverse complement strand
CGTCGAGACAAAGCCGTGCTCAGTCGGCGAGTCGTCGTCATGCGGCGTCCACGGTTCTCCCCAACTCACCCCCCCATCAGTCGACCGGGCGATCCGGACCCCGTAGTCGTATCCACCTTCGTCGCCGCGAGCGAGCCAGTGTGCGTAGAGAGCGCCGTCCGCGGCCTCCGAAACCGAAGGGAAATCGGCCCAGTTCACAAAGAACCGTTCGCTGTGCGCTACCGTGTGCACCCCGCCCCAGGTCGAACCGTCCATGCGTGCGACGCGGAGGTCGTGGCCACCCTCGGAGCTGCGCTCCAGCCAGGAGAGAATGGTACCTTCGGCGCCCTCGCTCAGACGCGGCTCTCCACTCCCCGGACCTGCCGGGGATTCGAGCTCCGCGACGGTGAGCGCGAGTGGCGGTGGGGCGGTGTCTGTGCACCCTGTCGCCAGCACGGTCGTGGCCAAGCCTAGCGTGACCCTGAGGAGACCTCGCAAAAGCCGGTTCGACTCTGGATCGTATGACGGGATGCGAATGGAGTCGACGGTTACGATCTGCAATTGCTTGCCCGGTTGTTGAGTGCACGTCATGCCCACCTGCACAATGTCGGGGCGTCTCACTGATCCGGTCAACGTGATGGAACACCGACACCGCGAACGGGGGTTTGATAGTCGGTCTTGTGCTCGGGCTATCGAGCCGGACGGTGGTGACGGCGAGGGAGCGGGCCATCACGGGAGGGTCAACGTGTGCACATCCCGCGAACGAAGACGTCTTCAAGAGTGGATCGGGTGGCGGTACCAACTTTAGATGAGGTCGTGATGAAGAGGTGTACAGAGGCGTCGCCGTTTCGGCGTGCACTCGGGCTCGGTGTCCTCGGAATCGCCCTGATGTCGGCGATTCCCCTGGATGTGAATGCCCAGTACTTCGGGCGTAACAAGGTCCAGTTCGACAACTTCGACTTCAACATTCTCTCGACCGAGCACTTCGACTGGCACTACTACCCGGTCGAGGAAGAGGCTGTGCTGGACGCCACCCGGATGGGTGAGCGCTGGTATGAGCGCCTGGCGCGGACCTTCCAGCACGAATTCGAAGAGCCGAAGCCGATCATCCTGTACGCTGACCATCCGGATTTTCAGCAGACCAACACCCTGTCGGGCTTCATCGGAGAGGGTGTCGGTGGTGTGACGGAATCCCTGAAGAATCGTGTCATCATGCCGATGACGGGATCCTACTGGGATACCGACCACGTGCTGGGTCACGAGCTGGTCCACGCCTTCCAGTACAACATTGCCCAATCCCGACGAGGTGGCGGCCTGCAGGGTATGTCGCTCCTTCCGCTGTGGCTTGTGGAAGGCATGGCGGAGTACATGTCGGTAGGTCGCGACGATCCGCTGACCGCAATGTGGATCCGAGATGCGATCGACCGTGAAGAGCTCCCGACCATCGAACAGATGACAAAGGAGTCTCGCTTCTTCCCGTACCGATTCGGTCAGGCGCTATGGGCGTACATCGGCGGTACATACGGTGACGATGCCGTGGTGCAGATTTATCGCCGGGCGTTAAGAGTTGGATTCGAAGGCGCAATCCAGGGTGTGCTCGCCATGCCGACCGACACACTGTCCGCACGTTGGCGCGAAGCGGCAGAAGCCGAGTATATACCGTTCATGGAGGGTCGAGATCGACCGGCCGAATCCGGCAAGCCGATTCTGTGTCCCTGCACCGGCTCCGGTTCGATCAACATCTCACCCTCGCTGAGCCCGGACGGCCAGTACGTAGCCTTCCTGTCGGAGAAGGACCTCTTCTCCGTCGACCTGTACATGGCCGAGACGGCGACGGGGCGCATCATCCGGAAGCTCTCGAGCGCCAGCTCGGACCCTCACATTGACGCGCTCCGCTATATCGACTCTTCCGGAACGTGGTCGCCGGATGGCGAATTCTTCGCCTACGTTGTCGTGGCAAACGGTGACAACGAGCTCGTCATGGTGCGCGCCTCGAATGGGCAGGTCGAAGACCGACTGGCCTTCGAGGGCATCGGTGCGGTCACGAATCCCGCCTGGTCACCGGACGGGCGCCACATCGCCTTCTCTGGATCCGTCGGTGGAATTTCTGATCTGTATTTGTACGAGCTAGAGACCGGCGACATCACACAGCTCACGAACGACAAATTCGGCGACTTGCAGCCGACCTGGTCGCCGGACGGGACGCAGATCGCGTTCACCTCGGACCGGGGACCGGAGACGAACTTCGAGATGCTGGTCTACAGCAAATTCCAGCTCTCGACGATCGACGTGGCGACCGGCGACATCCAGGTCCTGCCGGTCTTCGGCAACGTGAAGCACATCAACCCCCAGTACTCTGGGGACGGGCAGACCCTCTACTTCATCTCCGATCAGGACGGTGTCAGCGACATCTACGGATTGGATCTGCGTAGCGGTGACGTCCGCCGGCATACCCAGGTTACAACCGGCATCACGGGGCACACCTATCTGTCTCCGGCGATGTCGGTCGCACCGGACGGGACGGTCGCGTTCACGATCTTCGACCAGCTCGAGTTCCATATCTATACGAACGATCTCGATACGCCGGCTCCAACTCTGGTTGTAGAAGAGAACGCCGAAATGCAGCCGGGACGCCGCCTGTCACCGGCCTATCCGGACCGCTTCAGCCGCGTTGCCACCTACTTGTCGGATGCTCAGACGGGCCTGGTTGCTCCCGAGGTCCACCAGCCGCAGGATTCCGAGGAGTATTCGTCGGGCCTCTCCCTGGACTACGTGGGTCAGCCGTCGATCGGAATCGGCGCATCCTCGGGCGGCTACGGCAACTACGTCGGTGGTGCCACCTCCGCATATTTCAGCGACATGCTCGGTGACAGAGTCCTTGGCCTCGCCCTCCAGGCTCAGGGCACGTTCAAGGATATCGGTGGTCAGGTCTTCTACGCGAACCAGTCCAACCGGTGGAACTGGCTCCTGAGCGGAGGACGAATTCCGTATCAGTACGGGCAATTCACCTTCGGCGACGACGCCCCGAACCAGATCGGGGGTGAATATCAGGGGATCATCCGACGGCGGATCTTCCTGACGTCGGCTGCGGGAGGTATCCAGTACCCGTTTTCAACGACCGATCGCGTCGAATTCGAGCTCGGCATGACGCGGTACAGCTACGACTTCGAGATCGAGAAGTTCTACTTCAACGGACTCGGCCAGACCGTAGGGTTCGAACGAGAGGACATCCCGTCTCCAAGCCCTCTCAATCTGGTGCAAGCCAGTGTAGCCCTGGTCGGTGACAACTCGTTCTCGGCCTTTGTGGGTCCCATTCGAGGTGGTCGCTACAGGCTGGAACTCGAGCAGACCCAGGGTAGTGTGAACTTTTCCACGATCATCGCGGACTTCCGCCGCTACTACTCACCCGCGAAGCATCTGACGATCGGTGTCCGTGGCCTTCATTACGGACGCTATGGCCTGTCCGGAGAGGAGCAATTTGCAGACGGATTCGGCATCCTGAACCCCCTCTTCCTCGGCTTCGAGACATTCATTCGAGGCTATGCGTGGGAGAGCATCAACGTCGACGAGTGCGGTGATGCGACGACGACCAGCAGTTGCCCGGTCTTCGACCGGCTCTTCGGGAACCGGATCGGCGTCGCAAGCGTCGAAGCTCGAATCCCCTTCATCGGGGTGGAGCAGTACGGAATCATCAACTTCCCATTCCTACCCACAGAGCTCGTGCTGTTTGCCGACGCTGGCCTCGCCTGGGACAGCCCGTCCTGCGTCGAAGTCAACGGCGCGGTCTCGTGCACGAGTGATGAT
>JAKMDG010000554.1 GCA_022428035.1 Longimicrobiales bacterium | reverse complement strand
CAGTACGACACGTATCTCGAGCAACTCGGCATCGAGTACCCGACGATCCGAACCCGTCCGGTATCGGAGGAAGACGGTGCCGCCGATGGTTCGGATTCGGACGAAGGTGCGGCCCCCCGTCCCAGCGGTTCGGGTGGTCACTGACGTGAGTCGGCGGGTCGCGGCGGCAGGGTTGATTGCCGTCGCGGCTTTCGCCGCGCCGCTCCATCCGGGGGGTGCGGTACATGGCCAGGAGATCGATGTCGTCGAGATGACGGTGGCGGATATCCAGGTGGCGTACGCTGAGGGTTTGTTCACCGCTGTGGAACTTACTCAGGCGTTCCTCGACCGAATCCAGTCCTTCGAGGGCTATTACAATGCCTTCATCTCCATGAATCCCGACGCCTTGGCGACGGCCGCGGCGTTGGATGTACGTCATGCAGGAGAGGGCCCCGTGGGACCGTTGCATGGCGTTCCGATCGTCATCAAGGACAACATCGACTACGGTGGCCTGGTGACGACTGCCGGCTGGGACGGCTTCAGCAGCGCTACCGGCGGGGTGGACATGGTGCCCGATGACGATGCAGCGGTCGTGACCCGGTTGAGAGACGCTGGCGCGATCATCCTGGGCAAGACGAACCTGCCGGATTTTGCCGGCCACGGAACGCGGACCACGAGTTCGGTCGCGGGTCGCACGCTCAACCCTTACAACGTCGACAAGGTGCCCGGCGGCTCGAGTGGCGGTACGGCCACAGCGGTCAATGGAAGCTTTGCCGTGCTGGGTCTGGGCACGGAGACCGGCGGTTCAATTCAGAACCCTGCGTCAGCTCAGGGGCTGGTCGGGGTGAAGCCCACGTACGGGCTCGTTCCCAACGAAGGCGTAGTTCCGCTCTCGGGGACTTATGTTGACGTTGTGGGTCCGATGGCAAAGAGCGTATACGATGCGGCTCTCACGCTTGATGTGCTGGCGGGGCCGACGACCGAGGACCTGGCCACGTATGCCTCAGCAGGGAGGATGCCGGAGGGCGGCTACCTGGCTTCTCTCGGGACCGCATCCCTCCAGGGCGCGAGGTTCGGGCTGGTCGGGACGGGCTGGCGTGATGATTTTCTGCCGCTCGACCCGGTGACGGAAGAACACTATCGCCGTGCGGTCGAGACGCTCACGAGTCTGGGAGCCGAGGTCGTCGAGGATCCGTTCGCAGGATCTGGTTTCATCGAACTCTACGGCGAGCGTCCGTTCGTTCCCACGCAGGGTGCGTACGACATGCTTCTGTACCTGCAGCAGCTCGGGCCGAATGCGCCGTTCAACTCGATCGCAGAGTGGGAGGCCATCAGTGGTCGCGAGTACACGCGTGGCCGACGCGGCGATCAGGAGGCTCCGCCGCCGGCCCGCCCCAGCGCCACAGAAGAGGGTGATGCGTACCAGGGGTGGCGCCATGAAATTCGCGATCTCTTCCGCAGCGTGCTGGAAGAACATGAGCTGGACGGCCTGTTCTTTCCTCAGTCGGGGGTTCCGAACCGTCCCGTTGTCGAGGATCCGGAGCGGCCGGACTTCAATCCGAACAACTGGGCTGAGATCCCGAGCAACATCATCAACGACATCGGCCTGCCGACGGTGACCGTGCCGTACTCGTATTTCGACGATGGTACGCCGTTCGTGCTCGCCTGGATCGGGGATACGTGGTCGGAAGCCGACTTGCTCGGCTGGGCGTTTGTGCTCGAGCAGGCCACGCAGGCTCGCGTGCCCCCGTTACTGGGGGTGAGGAGAGAGTCCTGAGGTCCCACCCGGCGCCATGACCTGACCCAATTCAACAGAGGACTGTGGGTTGGTGTCTCCCACTTCGGGTGCGGCATCCACTTATCTCTACTCAAATGCAATCTGATCACTGGCTGGCGCGAGCCGCGCGATGTTCATTCTCGGTGCTCGCGTTTTCGGCCATCACGTGTCAGTTCCCGACCGACGCGTCGGCCCAGGACCGCCCCCGAGTTTTTTTCGATTGCGACGGTCGCGACTGCAACTCCCAGTACTATCGGACCGAGATCGTCTGGGTTGACTGGGTCAACGACCGAGCGGTAGCAGACGTCCACCTGATCATGACGAGCCTCACCACGGGTGCGGGCGGACGGGAGTACCAACTCGACTTCCTTGGGCGTGAAGAGGACGACGGGTACGTCGACAACATGCGGTATCAGGCGCTCGCGTCGGACACGGACGTCGAGCGGCTCGACGGGGTCACCCATGCCATGTCCATCGGCCTTGCCCGGTTCGCGACCGTGGCCGGGTTTCAGCGGCTCGCGACGGTGGAAGGCGTCGATCCGGAGGAGTTCGGTGCGTTCGACAGGGTGGTTTCTTCTCAGGAAGTTGAAGACCCCTGGGATCTCTGGGTCTTGCGCGTGAATGGGAACTACAACGTCGAGGGCGAGTCGAGACGGAAATCCGAGAACATGTTCGGCAGCTTCAGCGCAACCCGGATCTCCCCCACCTGGAAGCTCAACTTCAGTACGAGTGTCAACTCGCTTGAGCAGGAGTTCGAGCTGGAGCAAGGGACATTTACCGATACGCGAACGGATTGGGGTGTACGCCCCTGGCTCGTGTACTCTCTGGCGGAGCACTGGTCCGTTGCGGTCCGGGGTGAGGTCGCCCGGCAGCCCC
>JAKMDG010000540.1 GCA_022428035.1 Longimicrobiales bacterium | reverse complement strand
GGCTTCGACTCGATCGTCGGGGGTGGGGAGCACGCGTGTGTGCTGCATTACGTCTCGAACAATAAGGCGATCCCTGACGGTGGACTCGTGCTGATCGACGCGGGGGCTGAGTTCGGGCTCTATCATGGAGATGTGACGCGTACGCTGCCGGCAAATGGACGGTTTTCCGACGAGCAGCGTGCCGTATACGAGGTGGTGGACGAGGCACGTCGATCGGCGATTGCGTCGGTTCGGCCGGGGGCGACGATTCTGGACGTTCACGACGCGGCTTGTCGTGCCCTGACGCAGGGCCTCCTCGACATGGGTGTTCTGTCCGGGGATCTCGATGCCGCACTCGACGACGGCCGCTATCGAGATTTCTTTCCTCACCAGACGTCCCATTGGCTCGGACTCGATGTCCACGATCCGGGGGACTATGCGCGTACGGGCGACGCGCGGGTTCTGAAGCCAGGGATGGTCTTCACGGTCGAGCCAGGGCTCTACTTCCGACCGCTCATGAGCGAGGGACGTGCCGAGCGATGGTCGGGTATCGGCATACGAATCGAGGACGACGTGGTTGTGACGGCCGACGGAGTCGAGGTGCTGACGAGTGCGCTGCCCACCGGGGCTGATGAGGTCGAGGAGCTGGTCGGCTCATGAGCATGCTCCTCGATGAGCTTCGCACGCCCGGACCTCTGGTGACGGTCGAGCTACGACCGCCCCGCACCGACCTCAGCGACGCCGACGGCATGTCGGCGTGGATCGACCTGCATCATACCCTGGGACGACTCTCTCGACAGGAGCTCTTCGTCTTTCTCACCGACAACGCGGTTGGTGCAGCAGAGGAGGAGAATCTCGCTCACGTGGGTGGGAACGTGTCGGACTCGTTCGCACTCTCGCGGATCGTCCCCATTCTGACGTGCAAACACACGCTGAAGTATTGCGAGACGTTTGCGGTGCGAGCGGCCTCGGATGGCTTCGAGTCGCTGACCGTCCTCGGTGGGGACGTCTCGGTGCCCCCTCCTCGCTGTGTTCCCCACGGTCGGGACCTACGGGAGATTCTTGCGGGCCGCGTACCGTCGCTTACCCTGGGTGGGTGGGTCAATCCACACCGCTCGGCACAGGAGCAAGTCGCCTTCATCAGCGCTCCAAATGCCACCGCGGAATACGCGCTCAGTCAGATTGTGTCGCATCACTCGACAGAGTCAGTGGAGCGCTTCCTGGAGGAATCGGATCGGGTGGGATCGACCAAACCGGTGGTATTCGGGGTCTTCTACTACCGGTCACCGAACCCCCGGACCCTGGAGACGCTGGGAGGTTTCTTCCCGGTCCCCGCGGAAGAGATTGCCGCCGAGTTCGAAGCGGGAGCCACGCCTGAGGAAATCTGCGCCCGGAGTATCCGCGCGCTGCGAGCGGTAGGCGCGGAAAAGATCTACGTCAGTAACCTCGGTGAGCGCACTGCCGGCCGGACCCTCGGCCGAATCCTCGATCTGGTCTAGCGGCCAGGGACGCTACGCGGTCGTACGTATCCCGCTCTCGCGTAGCACCCTGAGGGCGAGCTGGACGTTTCGGTGCGGCGCGGTGAGGTGGAATCCACCTACCAGGTCGCGGGTGGACTCGATCATCTCCAGAGCGATGGCAACGCCCTCCTCGAGGGCTGCATCGGCACCGGAGTCCTGTGCGGTGCGCATGCGCTCTAAAAACTCCGGAGGGACATCCACGCCCGGCATCTCGTTCGCGAGAAACTCGGCGTTGCGCAGGCTCAGGAAGGGCCAGATACCGGCTACGACCGGAATGTCCGGCGTGGTCGCCTCCAGGAACCGTTCGAGCGCCTCGGGATTGAATACGGGCTGCGTAATCGCGAAGTCGGCACCCGCGTCCACCTTGTAGCCGAAGCGTGTCCGCTCACGCTCCTGGTCCACGGCTGCCTGGTTCAGTGCCACGCCCTGAACGAATTCCGTCGGTGCGCCGATGACGTTTCCGCCAGGGTCCACGCCACGGTTCAGTCCCTGAACGACGTTGGTGAGACCAATCGAGTCGATGTCGAAAACTGCGGTGGCATCGGGGTAGGGGCCCATGGCTGGTGGGTCCCCGGAAACCACGAGCACGTTTCGAATTCCGGCGGCTGCGGCGCCGAGTAAGTCCGAGATCATGCCGAGCATGTTCTTGTCGCGACAGGTGTAGTGGACGATCGACTCGAGGCCGACGTCCCGCTCGACGATCAGTGCAGCCGAGAGCGCACCCATGCGACTGCGGGATCGCGGGCTCTCGACGAGACTCACGGCGTCCACCCCCGAGACCTTCAGTTCGCGAGCTGGTGTCGTAATCTCGGACGCGTCCCAGCTGTGGGGGGGAATGATCTCGACGGAGGCGACGGTCTCCCCGCGCGCGAGCTTCCTGCCCCAGGCCGAGCGACGGTCGAGTGGGACCGGATCAGTGATCGACTCTGGCCCGGGTTTTGTGTCGCCGATGGACACAATGGAGTGCCTGGGTTGAAGCGCAGCGACCGCGTCTCGCATCCTTCGGGTGTGCTCCGGCGTCGTTCCGCAGCACCCCCCAACGAAGCGAACGCCGACATCGATCATTCGGCGCGCGTACTGAGCCATGTACTCTGGGCTCGCCAGGTAGATCTTCCTGTCCCGAACGGTCCGCGGAAGTCCCGCATTCGGCTGAGCGCTCAGCGGAAGTGTGGTGACCTCTGCCATCTCTTCGATCGCGTCGAGCATGACCGCTGGGCCGACCGAGCAGTTCAGACCAATGACGTCCGCCCCTGCGTCCTGGAGCGCTCGAGCCAGGTGCGCGGGATCCGTACCCAGGGACGTCTTTCCGTCTGGCCCCACCGTCATCTGCGCGAAGGCTGGCAGGTCGCATGCGGCGCGAATGGCGCGCAGAGCACATTCAAGCTCGGACAGATCGGAGAAGGTCTCCAGAATGAAGCCGTCCACTCCGCCCGCAAGGAGGCCTGAGACCTGTCGTGCGAAATACGCCTCGGCTTCGGCAAGCGAGGTAGGCCCCCAGGGTTCAATACGAATGCCAAGAGGCCCGATCGCACCCGTGACGGACACGGCTCGACCATCGTCCGCGGTCGACGCATCCCGCCCGCGCCCCTCCGAGGTCTGTGCCTTCGATGCGGCCGTGACTGCGAGGCGAGCAGCCTGCTCGTTGACTTCTTCGGTCCGCTCGGCAAGGCCGTAGGAGGAGAGTTTCACCGGGTTGGCGCCAAAGGTGTTCGTCTCGAGGATCTCCGCCCCGGCGTCCACGTATTCCTCGTGGATGCCACGGACCAGTTCTGGCCGACTCAGGTTGAGTTCGTCGTAGCACACGTTCACGAACACGCCGCGACTGTACAGCAGGGTGCCCATCGCTCCGTCAAAGATGTGGACGCGGTCGTCGTTGATGAGCGATCTCATGCCGTGCCTCTCGGGCGATAGCCGAGATTTGGCGCGAGCCATCGCTCGGCTTCCGCGACGCTCCAGCCCTTACGTGCGGCGTAGTCCTCGACCTGGTCGCGACCCAGTCGTCCTACGCCGAAGTACCGAGCCTCGGGGTGGGAGAAGTACCAGCCGCTCACCGATGCGCCCGGCGACATCGCCCAGCTCTCGGTGAGTGTGATTCCGAGCGCCTCTTCGACACCAAGGAGTGCAAAGAGCGTCTGCTTCTCCGTGTGGTCCGGGCAGGCCGGGTATCCCGGGGCGGGTCGGATGCCGCGGTACTGCTCCTTGATCAGCTCGTGATTCCCCAGCGTCTCGTCGGCTGCGTAGCCCCAGAGATCACGGCGGACGCGTTCGTGCGCGTACTCGGCCAACGCCTCCGCAATACGGTCCGCGAGCGCCTTGGCCATGATCGCATGGTAGTCGTCGTGAGCGGCTTCGAATTGCCTGGCGAGCTCTTCCACTCGCCCGCCCGCCGTCACAGCGAAGGCGCCCATCCAGTCCTGTCCCGCTCCGGCCGGGGCAACGAAGTCGGACAGGGCGAGGTTGGCTCTTCCATCCTTGGCGAACTGCTGTCGGAGGGTGTGGATCGTTGCCACTGGCGCCTCACCCGAGAGCGAGAAGACCTGCACGTCATCGCCGTCGCTGTGGGCAGGGAAGAGCCCCACAATAGCCCGAGGATCCAGGACCTCGTCCTCAGCCATCTGGCCGAGCAGGATTGCTGCGTCGTCCAGGAGTATCCGGGCCTGCTCTCCGACCAGGGAATCGTCGAGGATCGAAGGGTACTGGCCGTGCAGCTCCCACGTCTTCAGGAACGGCGTCCAGTCGATGTACGGTCGCAGATCGGCGACTGTGACCTCGTCGATCAGATGGATTCCAGGCGATCGGGGGTCGGAGGGCACGTACTCGGACCACTGGCCGTCGAAGCGCCGGCTGCGGGCTGCCTCTAGCGACAGTAGTTCGGTACGTGTCTCACGGTTAGCCCGACGTTCGCGCAGCTCCACGTAGTCCCGCCGGGTCTCTTCCATGAAGCCGGGTCGCCGATCGTCGTCGAGGAGGGTCGAGACGACCCCGACGGCCCGGGACGCATCGAGTACGTGCACCGTGGGCCCCGAGTACCGCTCTTCTATCTTGACTGCGGTATGGGCTCGCGAAGTGGTCGCACCACCGATCAGAAGCGGGACATCGAGACCAAGCCGCTCCATCTCAGCCGCCATGTGGACCATGTGTTCGAGCGATGGCGTGATGAGGCCCGACAGCCCGATCACGTCGACCTGATGCTCGCGGGCTGCCTCGAGAATGCGTTCGGACGGGACCATGACGCCCAGGTCGACGACCTCGTAGCCGTTACACTGCAGCACCACGCCGACGATGTTCTTTCCAATGTCGTGAACGTCCCCTTTCACCGTGGCGAGCAGCACTTTGCCCTTACCGGCCGAGTCGGTTTGCTCAGCCTCCAGGTAGGGGACCAGGTGCGCGACGGCTTTCTTCATGACGCGGGCGCTCTTGACGACCTGCGGCAGGAACATGCGCCCGCTGCCGAAGCGGTCTCCAACAACGTTCATCCCGTCCATGAGCGGACCCTCGATGACGTCGAGGGCACGTGGCAGCGATTGTCGGGCGGCCTCCGCGTCTTCTTCGACCCATGCGTCGATGCCGTTCACCAGTGCGTGCACGAGGCGTTCACGCACGGGCTTCTCTCGCCACGACAGGTCCTCTTCGACGCGGCGCTTGGTCGTGCCCGTCCGCTCGCCCGCAATCTGTGTGAGCGTTTCGGTGGCGTCGGGATCCCGAGCGAAGATCACGTCTTCCACGGGACCGAGGAGATCTTCAGGTATATCGTCATAGACCGGCAGGGCTCCGGCATTGACGATCCCCATGTCGAGACCCGCGTCAATCGCATGGTAGAGGAAGACCGCATGCATGGCTTCGCGGACTTCGGGACTTCCTCGGAACGAGAACGAGACGTTGCTGATACCTCCGCTCGTCAGCACGTGCGGGCACGCGTCCTTGATCCGGCGGACCGCATCGATGAACCACATCGCGTAGTGATCGTGCTCTTCGATTCCTGTCGCGACGGCGAAGACGTTTGCATCGAAGATCACGTCCTCGGGGGGGAAGCCCTCCTCGTCGACGAGGATGTGATATGCGCGCGAGCAGATTTCGACCCGCCGGTCGAGTGTATCCGCCTGCCCGTCCTCATCGAACGCCATCACGACAGCAGCGGCTCCGAAGCGACGCACCTCCCGGGCTCGTTCGCGAAACGCGTCCTCTCCATCCTTCATGGAGATTGAGTTCACGACGCCCTTTCCTTGAAGCGTCTTGAGGCCGGCTTCGATGACCGCCCAGTCGGACGAGTCGACCATCACCGGAATTCTCGAGATCTCGGGCTCTGAGGCGAGTAGGTTCAGATAGCGCGTCATGGCAGCGACGGCATCCAGAAGACCCTCGTCCATGTTGACGTCCAGAATCTGCGCTCCCCCCTTCACCTGGTGGAGCGCGACCTCGACCGCCGTCTCGTAGTCATCCTCGCGGATGAGGCGTGCAAAGCGGCGTGAGCCGGTCACGTTCGTCCGTTCACCCACGTTCACGAAGAGGGAATCTGGTCCGATCGTGATGGGCTCGAGGCCGGAGAGTCGCGTACGTATGGGGAGATCCGGGAGTACGCGCGGCTTGAGGTCGGCTACTGCATCGGCGATCGCAGCAATGTGGTCGGGCGTTGTGCCGCAGCATCCGCCGACGATGTTCAGGAAGCCCGCGGCGGCGAATTCTCGCGTGACCGCGGCCATGTGCTCTGGCGTGTCGTCATATTCACCGAATTCGTTAGGCAGCCCGGCGTTCGGGTAACAGCTGACAGGCACAGCCGCTGCGTCGGACAGCTCTTCCAGAAAGGGACGCAGCTGGTCGATGCCAAGGGCGCAGTTCAGGCCGACGGACAGGAGTCCCCGACGGCGTCCCGGGCCCGGTTGTGCACCGTGCGAGACCGAGTTGTAGAACGCTTCAGGTGTCTGGCCGGAAAGGGTCCGTCCGCTCTGGTCCGTGATCGTTCCGGACACCATGACCGGCACGTCTTCGCCCACCTCCTCAAGCACCGCGGAGACGGCGAACAGCGCGGCCTTGGCATTGAGCGTGTCGAAAGCCGTCTCGACAAGCAGTACGTCGGCCCCGCCGCTGAGCAGCCCTCGCGTTTGCTCTGCGTAGGCGTCCACAAGCTCGTCGAAGGTGACGTTCCGTGCTCCAGGATCACCGACGTCTGGCGAGAGCGAGGCTGTCCGGTTGGTTGGCCCGAGGGCGCCGGCGACCCAGCAGGTGCGGCCAGGTTGCTCCGCTTCGACGGCATCGGCGGCCTCACGTGCCAGGGACGCTGCCGCATGGTTGAGTTCCTGGGCAACATCCGCCAGATCGTAGTCCTCGAGTGAGATCCGGTTGGCACTGAACGTATTTGTCTCGATCAAATCTGCGCCCGCGAGGAGATACTCACGGTGGATCGACCGAATCATGTCGGGGCAGGTGAGGCAGAGCAGGTCGTTCGCGCCGGTCAGCGGCACTGCGTTGTCCGCGAAGCGGTCGCCTCGGAAGTCCCCCTCCGACGGTGCGTGCCTCTGGATCATCGTGCCCATCGCCCCGTCGAGGACGAGGATCCGCTCTCCGAGCGCACGATCAAGAGCGTCGACGCGCTCACCCCTGGAGCGGGGCGTGTTCAAATCCTTCACTGAATGCTCCTCCAACGACGAAACCCCGAGCGCGATGCGCTGCGAGGATTCGGTTTTTTAGCTGGTTCGCTCGTACGCCCACGTGGACACACGGTGCGGGCCGCAATACACCTCAAATCGCCCCTGCAAAGTCTCTTTAGGCTACATCTGTTTCCGTTCGGGTTCAACGGCTTGTCATCGAAGCTGCCGGGCGGGAAGGTCAGCGCACGCGGGCGTTGGCGCGGAATCGCTCGATACGGGAGGTCACGGTTCCCGAACGATGTCTCGGGTTGGTCGCCACTCAACCCGCGGCAGGAGCGACGGGAGCATCACCTGCGACGCATGGGGCCGATGGCCCGGGCGGCGGGGGGGCCCCCCGCCGCCGCGAGTCCAGCCGTTGACCTGGATCAGGCCTCGGCCTCCTTCGTTACCAGCACCATCAAGACGGTCGCTACCGCCCATCCCCGCATCTTCAGCACCGTCGCCCGGATCACCGATTCAGTTGAATCCTGCACCACCCCACCGCATCACCCTGGACGCCCGAAGCGACATATCGGTCGCGACCTCGATGACCCTACGGGCATCCTGTGGGAAGGTTTCACGGTCGGGGAGACGTTCTGAGCGGGGTGCGTACGCTGACGTGGTGCCACACTTTCAGGTCGTCCCCCGGATCTTTGCAGACATGCCATGACGAACCCCGGCGACTCGGTGCCCTGGCTAGCCCGGCCCGTCGTATCGAGTCGATTCTACAAGGCCCACGGACTTGGAAACGACTACATCGTGTTCGAGGCCGCGCCTGCGTCGAGCGTGGCCCAGGCCACATCCATGGAGAGGGCTGAGACTGAGACATGGATCGCGACGCCCGACAATGTCGCCCTCGTGTGCGACCCACATCGGGGCGTGGGCTCGGACGGGATCGTCGTCGTCGACTGGAACGGTACCGTGGGGAAGGAAGACCCGGCGACGCACATCCGTGTGTCGTTGCGGATGTTCAACCCGGACGGTGGTGAGTTCGAACGCAGCGGGAATGGACTTCGCGTAGTGGCATCGTATCTGGCGACCTGGATTCGTGATCTCGAGATCATCGACAGCCGGGTCGGCGGGGAAGAGGTTCACATGCGGGTGCACGGTGTGCGGACCGGCGTCTTCGACGTCTCGGTAGATATGGGGCAGGCGCGGTCTGGCCCGGCTGCGATCGGGGCCGCTCCCGGTCTCATCGACGGTGATCAGGCTCCGTACTCCCTCAACGGTCCAGAGGGCGAGGAACTCGAGGTCGTTCCGGTGTCGGTCGGGAATCCTCATCTGGTCGTACTGACCGACGGCTCTGGTCGTGACGACTTTTCGGAAGAGCGGCTGGCGGTGCTCGGTCCGTTCTTTGCTGCCCACCCGGGGATTCCTGGCGGAACGAACGTACAGCTGGCTCGTTCCGTCGACGGCCGGATCGAAGCCTTCATCTGGGAACGGGGGGTAGGACGCACATCGGCGTCTGGCACGAGTTCATGCGCCGTGGCCGTAGCACTCGTGCTCGCCGGTCGGATACCGCCGGGTGAACTCCGGGTTCATATGCCCGGAGGTACGCTTCAGGTCAGGGTGAGCGAGTCGCTGGATGTCGGGCTTCGGGGGCCGGTCGAATCGGTGATGACGGGCAGCCTGGAGCCAGGATTGCTCGCTAGGTTCGAACCCGGACCATGAGAGCGATCCCTGCCGCAGCAAAGGCCACATTGGGGATCCAGGCCGCGGCCAGCGGAGACACCGCTCCGGCCTCTCCGAGCGCACCTGCAACGCGTAGCAGCATCATGAAGACGAGCACGGTCGCAAGGGAAAGCCCGATTCCGAACGCAGCCCCACCCCGCTTGCTGCTTGTGGCGAGCGGAGCACCGAAGAGGATGATGATCAGCGTAGTGACCGGGATAGAGATTTTTTGCTCACGCTTCACGAGCAGTTCATTCGCGTTCCCGCCGGTTCTCTGGATGATCCCCGCCATGTGATTGATCTCGGCGTATGTCATCTCCTCCGGCTCTGGCGGTACCTCGAGGAGTTCTTCCGGTCGTTCCACGAGGTCCGCCATCACCAGGCGGTCGAACTCGATCGCCATCTCCGTGCTGTCGCTGTTCAGCGTCCGGAGGAAGCCCTGGGCCAGCAGCCAACCCTCTTCCTCGTCAAACCGTGCGCCCTCGGCGATCACATGCA
>JAKMDG010000064.1 GCA_022428035.1 Longimicrobiales bacterium | reverse complement strand
TGCGCAGTCCGTGTACCATGGTCTGTAGCGAGGCCCAGCACGTTGCCGGGATCCAGCTGCACGATGAGGCTCGGCGTCAGATTCTGAGCGACGACGATGGCCGCCTCCTCGAGACTGTCCAGGTCCGAGGGATCATTCATGCCCAGAAGCCTGCGCAGAACTCTGATCATGAGGTCTTCGAGGTCGTTCAGGCGGTCGAGCACCATGGGGTGCGACGTACGGCTCCACATAGAGCGCAGTTCAAGCATGCGCAGCTCGAAGGCCCGCGCTGCACTCAGTCGATTCTCGCGGATGTACCGAGCGGTACCGTCCACGACCTCTACGTCCTCGAGCATGAGAAGCTGAGGATCGAAGATGCGGGCCTCGACCGCCCCAAGTCGTCTCTCGGTCTGCTCCTTGATCTCTCGCAGTCGCTCCGCGGCCCACTGCCGAGCCTCGTCGAAACGAGCAATCTCGTCTGCGATCGCGTCGTCCGTGATCGATTCGTGCGCGACCACTGGGAGGCCCCAGTCGAGCACGAAGACAGGCCCCGCAACGATGCCCTCCGAGGCCGGCGAGCCATCGAGTACGATCGACAACTCAGGCCTCCAATTCGCCGAAGCCGCGACCGACGAGATCCGAGAGCGCATGGACAGCGTCTTCGGCGTCTGCGCCGTTGGCCGAGATCCTCAGCTGGGCACCGCGCTCTGCTGCAAGCATGAGCACGCCCATGATGCTCTTCGCGTTCACCTCCAGCCCTTCTTTTTCCAGCCGGATGTCAGCGGAAAATCTTCCCGCGAGCTTCACGAGCTCCGCGGCGGGACGGGCATGCATGCCCGCCGCATTCACGATTTCCACCGTGCGCTGAATCCGCTGTTCGTCAATCAACTGAGGATCCCCCATGCGCCAATGAGTGCGATCACCACCACCATCACAGCCGCAGCGGGCCGCCACGCCCGATGCCCTCCGACCAGCCCTGCAACGAACCCGACAACGGCAAGACCTGCAACGACCGGCCCAAACGAGCCGAGTCCATCGGGGGCGCCGAGGATCGTACCACTCAGGACGCCAAGCCCAAGAACGAGCAGGTGCTGAAGTCGCCGCGCCCAGCCGCCCAGATCTGCCTCGGTCAGACGGGTACCGACATCTCGCCCCGCCTCGAGGCCCAGCCGGAGGCCCCATGCTCTCAAACCCAGATGACCGACGTTGTAGACGACCACGAACGTGAGGGTCGCCACCCATCCCGGGACCCCGAACCAGTACAGCACGAGTGCGCCGACCGCCACCAGAGGAAGCCAGGTCGCCCAGACAAGTGTGTCGCCTAGCCCGCCCAGAGGTCCCCGCAGGGCAGTCTTGAACCGCCTTACGGTCTCGTTGTCTGCTCCATCCGACTCCATGCGCGCAACCGCGCCCAGAGCCACCGATGCCAGATAGGGGTGCGCATTGAAGTGCTCCGCGTGCCGCTCGATCGAGGAAGCAAGGGCCGCTGGATCTTCGGCATGGACACGCCGGAGGACGGGCAGAAGCGTGAACGCAAATCCCGGACCGAGCATCGTCCCGTAGTTCCACGCGCCCTGGATAAGGAGGCTCCGGAACAACATCCCGGCGCGCACGACTTGCCTGGCGTCGCTCACAGGAAGCGAGCCCCTACGATGCCCAGGGCGAGTCCGGCTGCAAAGAGGACGCGTCGCCTTCGAAACCCTCCGAGATCGTGCAGCAGGATTCCGAGCGAGACCGCAGCACCCATGTACAAGGCCCCGACCGAGAACTCCTTGCTCAGGGGCCAACCTGCTTCGACGAGCCCAAGGGCGAAGCGACCCACTCCGATACCGACGCTGGTGATGACCGCACCCCTGAGAAAGTCGATCAGTATCGTGACGAGATGCAGACGAATCAGTCCTCCACTCGAGCTACCCATCTCGAGCAGGCGCTGCACGAGGCGCCCGTTGACGCGACGCTGAACAGTCACGGACCAGCCGCCCACCTGCCCCCAGACCAGGCCCATCGCCACCGCGAGGGCAACAGCGCCCGGCCCCCCGAACGGAGTCGCAACCGCCACGGCAACCACCGCAGCCGTCGAACCTTCGGGGAAGCGAGCTCCTCCGGTCGGGAAGGAAACCAGAAGGTAGAGTTCGAGAATTGCACCGATGGTGGCACCGAGCTCGGGCACCCCCGCCAACCACCCGGCAAGCCAACCCGCGACAAGGGGTCGGGAGATCATGAACTGTCCCACGGCCGTGCCGTCGAGGCCCAAGAGGCCACCCAGCATAGACAGCCGAAACAGCTCCATTACGGCGCCAGAATCGTATCGAGTGGGACCTGCTGGGCGTCTGGCAGATTTCGCGCAGTCACGACTGCGCCCTGGCGCTCGAGCTCCCGCAGGTCCATCCGGTCTCGCTCCGTGAGGTAGAGGTACTCCAGAGCATGCGTCCGATCGGATCCGGCATGCACGCCACCAAGATTGACGGCGACACCTGCGCTTCGGCCGTCGAGCAGGGAACGCATCGAGGCGATATCGCGGGTCAGAAGCACAGTGCGGGCAGCCTCGGTGGCCCACGCGTCGAGGCGATCACGGGCATCCGCGACGGAAACGAACCCGACCTCCCCTTGCGGGGCACCCAGCGCGTAAAGCTCCTGCTCCCACTCACTCTCCGCGATGGCGTCATCGACCACGATGTAGCGGTCAGGCCGCAGCTCGTGGCCCCACCCGACGACAACCTGACCGTGAATCAGTCGTTCATCGACACGGTAGAGAACGACGGGCACGACGTGTCTCAGGTCCGAGGTGTGGCATGGGTGATGGCAGCTCGGCCTTTTTCCTTCACGCACTCCACGAGGGCATCGAGAGGCTGGTCGGTGTGAAAGACGAACTCAAGCAGCATCGGCAGATTCACTCCTGACACGACAGCTCGCCGAGCACGATCACGGCAAGACGACATGGCAGCCATCCCACAGCTGCCCGCCAGGAGATCCGTGAACACGACGGCCGGTTGATCGCTGATCAGGGCCTCGAGTTCGTCACGAAGCTCCTCGGGCCCCTTACCATCGTTCGACAGCGGGATGAGCGTGTCAGCTGCGTCACCCGCAATGCGCCGTACGGCATCGACCATCGCGCGGGCCATCGGCCCGTGCGCGATCACCACGCCGCGTATGCGTCCGCTCGACATCGTTACTCGTAGTCCTGCTCGAGGTACTGCCGGAGCTTGCGGTCGAATCGCGCGGCGGAGTTCACACCCGAAAACTTGAGCAGATGGTTCATCGCCACGACCTCCGCAATCACCGTGACGTTCTTTCCCGGATTGAGCGGAACGGTCACACGCGGAATCGGCACACCGAGAACTTCCCGCATGTCCTCCTCGAGTCCGGTGCGCGAATAGTCACCATCCTGGTCCCACAGCTCGAGGTGAACCAGGACTTCGATTCGCTTCTGCTGCCGAATGGCGCGGACACCGAACAAGGCCGAGACATCGATAATCCCGACGCCACGGATCTCCATGTGGTGTCCCTGGAGTTCGTGCCCCTGGCCCATGATCACGTCGTTGCCATGGCGGGTGACAATCACGAGATCGTCCGCCACGAGACGATGTCCACGCTCGACCAGATCCAGAACACACTCACTCTTACCGACCCCGCTTTCGCCCATGAACAGCAGACCGACGCCGTACACGCTGGCGAGTGAACCATGCAGCGTGGTCCGCGGGGCGAGCTGAAGCTCCAGGAAGGACTTCAGCAACTGATACACCTCTTTCGTGCTCTTCGGTGACCGCAGAACCGGAACGTCATTGGCCGATGCCGCGGCGAGGAAGTACTCGGGAACGTCGAGGCCCTTCGAGACGAAGACAGCCGGAACGTCGAAACCGAACAGTACCCCGAGTCGAGCCGACGCTTCGGCAGGGTCCAGTGTCGAGAGATAGGTCATCTCCGTCTCACCGAACACCCACATCCGGCCGTCGACCACCCGTGCCGTATATCCGGCAAGAGCGAGTCCGGGCGCCGTAACGTCCGGGTCACCTGCCCGTCGTTCCAGGCCTGCCGGCGTGAGGGCCTCGAGGGCGAGCGTCTCCTGCTTCGCCTCCAAGATCTCCCTGACCGTGATGGTCCTGGAAGTCAGCGGATTACTCCGAAGGGGCGCTTTCGGAGAGCGGGGGCGCCTTGTGATCGACCCGCTTCGACCGGGCATCTCGCAGCAATCGGCGCACACGTTCCAGAACACTCGAGAGCGCTGCCCGGAAATCGCTTCCTTCGCCGTGCGCCGCCACATGCGGCGCACCATCGATGTGGACGATCACTTCGACCTGACAGGTGCGCTTCTCTTCGGTGTAGATGACCTCCGCCGCAGTCGCGCGGGGCTCGTATTTGGTGAGACTGCCGATGTGAGTCTCGGTGCGGTCCAGGACACTCTTCGGGACGTCGCAGTGCCTGCCAGTTATGCTGACTCTCACCCTGCACCTCTTTTCCGATGGGATAGCGAACTACAGTAATTTACTCTGCCCCTGAATGGGCGACCACCCGGCTC
>JAKMDG010000488.1 GCA_022428035.1 Longimicrobiales bacterium | reverse complement strand
CTCTACCCGCGTCTCACCGACCGCCGTCGATCAGGCACGGACGTGGATCAAGGAGCAGCCCGAATACGGCGAACGCTACGTTCCTGCCTCGCCGCGACTGTACGGCGGGAACAATGCTCGGGCAGCGCAGGACGCGCACGAGGCGATCCGACCGTCGGATGCGACCATTCTGCCCTCCGAGGTGGCTCAATACGTCGAAGTCGACCAGGCGAGGCTGTACGAGATGATCTGGTTGCGCTTCGTGGCCAGTCAGATGGAACCGGCGATCTACGATACCACGACGGCTGACTTCGATCTCGAGGGCGCGGATCGCCGCCGGTACCTGTTCCGGTCGACCGGCTCGATCGTGAAATTCGACGGCTTCACGAAACTGTATCAGGAAGCTGTGGAGAAGGGCGACAAGCGTCGTCTCGGTGATCTCGAGCCGCTGCCTGAGCTTGCGGAGGGCGACACGGCGGATGTCACCGAGGTCGAGCCCAGGCAGCATTTCACCCAGCCGCCTCCGCGCTACTCCGAGGCCAGCCTGGTCAAGGAGTTGGAGAAACAGGGCATCGGCCGTCCGTCGACGTATGCGTCGATCATCTCCGTAATCACCGACCGCGGGTACGTCGAGCTGGAGCAACGGCGCTTCCATCCGACGGATCTGGGCGAGGTTGTGTCCAAGCTTCTGGTTCGGGTGCTCCCCAACATCTTCGACGTGGAATTCACCAGCCGCATGGAGGGCGAGCTCGACAAGGTCGAAGACGGGGCTGCCGACTGGCGCCAGCTACTCGGTGATTTCTATCCGCGTCTCATGGCGCGGATCAAGGAAGGCGAAGCCAACTCCGACGAGATCATCAAGGAGATTCTGGCGGCCGAAGGGGAGACGTGTGACAAGTGCGGCAGCCCCATGCTGGTGCGGTGGAACCGCTACGGCCGCTTCCTCGGCTGCTCAGCATACCCGGACTGTAAGAGCACTCGATCGCTCGATGGATTCAACCCGGAGGGTGAAGAGCTCGGTGATCACCCGGTCGAGGGGCGCATGATGAAACTCAAGTACGGTCCCTATGGGCCGTACGTTGAGCTCACGCCACCAACCGAAGATGAGAAGCCGAAGCGCGTCAGTGTCCCCAAAGAGGTCGATCCGACGACGGTGGATTTCGACTACGCGGTGAAACTCCTTGAGTTGCCCCGGACGATCGGAGCAGATCCCAAGACGGATGAGACCGTGGTCGCTGGCCTGGGGCGCTTCGGACCCTTCGTACGACGGGTCAAGACCTTCGCCAGTCTAAAATCGAATGACGAGATGTGGACGGTCTCCCTCGAGGAAGCTGTCGCGCTCCTCGATGCGAAAGCTGCCGGCAAGCGTCTTCCCCTCAAGGAACTGGGAAAGCATCCCGAGAGCGGTGAGGACGTTGCTGTGATGTCGGGCCGGTATGGCCCTTATGTCACCGATGGTACGACCAATGCGACCTTGCCCAAGGGTACCGAGCCGGACGAGATCGATCTGGAGACGGCCGTGACGATGCTTGCCGACAAGGCTGCGAGGGGTGGCGGGCGACGGAGCGCCAAGAAGAAGCCGGCTGCGAAGAAGAAGGCTGCCAAGAAGAAACCGGCCGCGAAGAAGAAAGCTGCCAGGAAGAAACCGGCCGCGAAGAAGAAAGCTGCCAGGAAGAAGGCGGGCGGGTCGGAGGAATGACCGCGGTGGTTACCGTGGTGGGTGGAGGACTTGCCGGCTGTGAGGCAGCGATCAAACTGGCCCAGGCCGGCCATCAGGTGCGGCTGATCGAGATGCGTCCGGTACGAACCACGGAGGCCCACCAGAGCGAAAATCTGGGCGAGCTGGTCTGCACGAACTCGTTCAAGAGTGAGGCGCCTGAGAACGCCCATGGACAACTAAAGCGCGAGATGCGCGCTCTGGGCTCGGTGCTCCTTCACTCAGCCGATGCCTGCAAGGTTGCAGCTGGCTCCGCTCTGGCTGTCGATCGGCAGCTGTTTTCAGAGGCGATGACCGCGGCGGTACGGTCCGAGACAGCGATCGAAGTCGTGCGGGAGGAGTGCACCGAGCTTCCCGATGGCCCTGCGATCATCGCGACAGGCCCGCTCACTTCCGGGGCGCTCTACGAAGCGATTGAAGGCGCTCTCGGTGACGGAGGACTCGCCTTTTTCGACGCGATTGCCCCGATCGTCGAGCGGGACAGCCTCGACGAGTCGATCGTCTTCGAGGCCGGACGCTTCGACGAAGATGCAGACTATCTGAATTGCCCGATGAATCCGGAGGAGTACGGCGCGTTCATTGCGGCCCTGAAT
>JAKMDG010000483.1 GCA_022428035.1 Longimicrobiales bacterium | reverse complement strand
ACAACACTCCTACCGTCAACCTTCGGGCACTCGTGCCCGACCGCTGCAACTTCAAGGACGCGACCTTCAAGCGGTTCGTGGGCCGCTTCATGGAGCGGTTCATGCCCGGCTTCCCGCTTGGGCTGCTGGACACGTCGAGCGAGACCGCACACGAGCGCTGGGAGATCGTCGAGGACGACCCTTCCGAGTACGTCTTCCAGACGAGCGAGATGGTCTACAACGGCGACGATGACCGGTGCATCACTCACTACCACGCGGACTGGAACGGGTGCGAGGAGACGTTCGAGACCGAGGACGACGCTATCGACTTCGTTCGAGAGCGCATGGAGGAGAGCCGGTACGGCTTCCCGTGGGCGTGGAACTGGGCGTTCCTGCCGGATGACCGAATCACCGACGACGAGCTTCGCGAGGCCGGGTTCACGGTCGCCCACTACACCGGGGGCGATGACGACACCTACCGTCTCTGCGGAATCGACGGCGGTGGGTACGCCTTCGACGGGGCTCACTTCGCCCCTCTGTGCGCCATCGTCTACGCGAACCGGAGCCAGTACGGCTGGACGGTCGAGACCGACGACTGCCACGCCTACATCACTCTGGAGGACTGAGCACATGAACGCACCACAAGAGACGGCAGCAATCGACAAGTTCGCCACGGTCACGCACCGGTACGGGCTCCGGGGCGGGGACTTCCCCAGTCACCTGTGGCCGGGGCTCTACTTCACCCGCACGGGTGAGGGTCGGCTGATGAACATCGCAGGCTACATCGTGGGCCTGCACCAGTCCGGGAAGGAAGAGTTGGCCAACAAGTTGGCCGAGTCGCTGGATTCCCGGCTCACGTACTTGGGCTCCTACGGAGGCAAGCGGGAGTTCGAGACTCCCGGAACGCCGAGCAAGGTCTCGCTCCCGGAGTGGCGCGTGTTCCTGGGCGACGACGGGACGTTCGGTGGCTTCACGGTCTCGTGGTATCGGGTGTACTCGTTCGACTTCCTTCGGGAGCAAGCGGAAGAGTACCTGCCTCGCCTCGCGAGCCACTACCCCGACTACATTGAGCACTGGGATGACGATGCCAAGTGGGCTCAGGCGCTCGCGGACACGCGAAAGCGGAACGGAATCCCCGACAAGACCTCGGAGATCCACAAGGCTTGTCAGGACTACCGGACCTACGCACCAGACTGGGTGGTGAGGGCTCGTGAGCAGGGCGAGACGGGGCTCTGCAACGACTACTTCATGGTCGAGTACGGCTACTCCCACAACGGCGGTCTCCTGCTTCACGGGATGGGGCACGAGACCTTCTCCGTGGACCTGAGCAACGACACCGGGCCGCACTGGAGCGTCCACACATGAGGAGGCGATGATGCCTGAGACCTACGACATGCAGAACTTGCCGGAGCCCATTCGGGACTGGATCGAGAAGGCTGCGATTCACCGGGCCACGTCCATGGGCTACCCGGCGCCCGAGATCATCGACTTCGACTTCGCCAAGGTGACGGTCCTCCGGGACCCGTCGGGTGGAGTCAGGCGGGTCGAGTTTGAGGACCTCCGCTCTGTCAGCATGGCGTGGGTGAAGGAGCCCGCGACCTTGGACCGCCCCGCGCCCTTCGCCATCTTCGCTCGTGACGACCTTCTGGAGACCACTGAGTTCCAGCGGTTGTTCTGGAGTGGGCGAATCGACGAGGTGAGTGACCATGAACCTACGGAGGTCAACATCGTGAACCCGGTTCCACGGGTTCCCGTGAGCGGCCTTGTGTCGCTGTACCCGGACGAGTTGCGCTTCAGGTCTCTGAATCGGCCCCCGGAAAGCCCCAAGGACGGCACCAAGGTCAAGTTCACCATCGGAGGGACCACCTACGTGGGGACGGTCACGGCCTCCCACGGGGACGAGGAGGTCGATGTGGAGAACATCGAGCCTGCGGCCCCGGACGGAGACACGAGCGCGACTCTCCCCACCGCCGTCTGCGAGGTGGTGATGCCGTGCACGAGCTGCGGGGAGGACGTTCCCGAGGGGGAGTCGTTGGGAGACGCCGACACCGAGTGGCTCTGCGAAGACTGCTTCCCCAAGTCCGTTCTGCACGAGAACGGCTTTTTCGACGACAAGGCATCGTGTGTGGACTGCGACCCACACCCATGCATCTGCGGGCACTGAGCCCTGAAC
>JAKMDG010000451.1 GCA_022428035.1 Longimicrobiales bacterium | reverse complement strand
AACTCGACATAGTACCGCGCCAGGTCTGCGGCCCAGATGCCAGGCATGGGTGCTAACCCCATCGCCTGCCTCGATTCTGCCACCCAGCCCGGGCTCACGACGTTCACCCTGTAGAGATCTTCAAGGTCGAGTGCTGCTGCTCGCACAAACGACTCGACACCACCACCCGCCATCGCCACAGCCGCGGTACCAGGGGTCGGCCGGACACTCAGCGTCCCCGTGGTCAGCGTGAACGAGCCACCCTTCCGAACTGCGGCTCGACCGAAACGTACCAGGTTCACCTGCCCCATGAGCTTGTTGGTGATGCTCGAGTTGTAGGCCTCGTCGTTCAACTCCTGAACGGAACCGAACTGTGCGACGCCGGCAGCGCAGACAACGGCATCGAGAGCACCGGTAGCGTCGAACAAATTCCTCACGGATTCGGCATTAGCCAGATCCGCGCGCCGCTCACCCGACACGTGTCCCACCCGAACAACCTCATCGCCGAGGGATTCAAGGGCGCTGGCGATAGCCGTCCCGATCGTTCCGGTCGCTCCGACCAGCAGAATTCTCACTTGATTTCATTCCTGATGAGAGTCGTGTAGCGTGTTGGTACCCCAAGTAGCTGATTCGCGCTCCACACTGCCGGTCGCCTGCGTTGCGAGGTCGGCTTCACCACCGCACACTGTCCGCGCCTGCTCTGGATGACAGGCTTCGGTATCACGTCCCCGCAGCGGTGATGGCGCGGCCTAGATGACAACCGAGATTTCCAAGCCCGGGAACGGGCTGTGGGGACTACTGACGAAGCCACTGCACCTTCGCTTCCCCTCGCTGTTCACGCCGCTTTGGACGGAATCACCGTTCGAAGTTCGCCGCCGCGACTCGCGGCTCATGTTCCTGGCGCCAATCGGTGCGCTCATGGGTCTCATCGGCGGACTTATGGGAGCAACCGGTCCCGGAGTCCCGGCCATCGTCTTCGTACCCGTCGCCACGTTGGCAGGCGTCGCCGTGATGTACCTCGCCGCTCACATCGAGACCTTCCTCAGGATCTAGGGTGGCGCGGACCTCGGGAACCGCGCGCTCCTCGCGGAGATCTCCATAGACATGTTCGGCGGCGGGGTGGTGGCGACCATGGTCGCGACGCTAGCCGGTGGTGATATCGCTGCCGGAGCCGCCGTCGGCGCCTCGATGGTCGGAATCTTTGGCTGGATGCGCCGGATCTTCTGGGGTAGTTGGATCGACGACACGATCCGACTGTTGGCTGGAGACGGCAGGCCAGCCGACGGACCGGACTACTCCACCGAACACGGCCTGATCGGCGAGGGCCGATTCAGTGATGCGGTGGAATCGTTCCGCGCGAAGAGCCGTGAGCGCCAGGGACACGCGGGACCACTCGTCGAGGCCGCACGGCTGATGCGTGATCGGGGTCAGTATGAGTCGGCGATGGATCTCTTCGTAGAGGCTCTGGACGACCCCACGCTCGACGGCCGTCGGGCTTCCGCCTTTGCACGGCAGATCTGGGAGCTCGCCGACGGCCCACTCTCACAACCGGACCTCGCGATTCCGCACCTGGAGTCCGTCGTCGAGCGATTTGACGAGACACCCGAGGTCGAATGGATCTGGAAGGAACTCACCATCGGCATGTCTTCCGATGCGCTCGTTGACGACTTTGGGGCCAGCAGTTCCCGCGTGCCCGCCGTGCGGGCCGTGGAGAAGATCCTGAGCGAGGCATTCGTGGCGAGCGCGTCGGACATCCACCTCGAGGACTATCCAGAAGGCCTGCGCGTAAGGTATCGCATCGATGGCATGCTTCAGGATGCGGAGGCCCCACCGAGTAGAATTCGTGCTGCGGTTCTCGCACGGGTGCGGGTGATGGGCGGGCTCAACCCCAGTGAGCACCCCACCCCACGCGACGCACGGATCCGCGTTCCGTTCGCAGGTCGCGATGTGGATATCCGCATGTCGACCGTGCCGACGCTCCACGGCGAAAGCATCGCGCTACGCATCCTCGATACCGAAGGCGGGCTGCTCACGCTGACCGATCTCGGCCTGCCCCGCCAAGACATCGACAGCCTCATGAGGATCGCACGTCGCCCCAACGGCATGATCCTCACGACCGGTCCCGGTGGTTCCGGAAAATCCACGACACTTCACGCCGTGATCCGTGAGCTCTCTACCGGGCGAGAGAAGATCTTCACCGTCGAAGATCCGGTCGAGTACACGCTTGAGGGTGTGTGTCAGGTCTCCGTGAACCCCCGGGCCGGGAGGACCTTCGCAAGTTCACTCAGATCGCTTGTTCGACAGGACCCCGATGTACTCCTGATCGGTGAGATCCGGGACCAGGAGACCGCCGAGATTGCCATGCACGCGTCACTGACGGGACATCTGGTGCTCTCCACACTGCACACGACCGACGCGACCTCATCGCTGCACCGGCTCGTCGAGATGGGCGTTGAGGATTACATGGTGGTCCACACCTTCGAAGCATCGATCGCACAGCGGCTGGTGCGTCGCGTGTGCGCACATTGTGCCGAGGAGACCGAGCTGGACGCTCACACGATCGCCGCCTTCGGGAATATCGAAGATACGCCCACCCGGGCGATGGTCGGCGCAGGCTGCGACCGTTGCCGGAATACCGGGTACTCAGGCCGAATCGGGCTCTTCGAGATGCTCTGGATGAACCAGGATATGCGGAACGGATTCCTCGATAGAGTCTCGCGCGAAGAACTTCGAGAGATCGCCACCGCCAACGGCACACGCACGCTGCGCAGCGACGGGATCGACAAGATCCGGCAGGGGATCACGACGCCCCTCGAAGTCCTTCGCGTTACGACCGCCTGAGACTCTTCAGTTGTTCCCTCCACCCACTACGCTGGCACGGTAGTCGAGCGGCGGATCTCGGTCTCCGAGCAGCGGCTCGTAGATGTAGTTCGGGCCGCGTCGACGGTCGAACTCCTCGTACGCGGCGTCGATCAGTTCCGGCGTGGTAAAGAGGTCGTAGAGTGTGTACGCGAGCGTCTTGGCCGCGTTGATCATGCCCTTGTTGCCAATGGTCGTCCCGCCCGCCGCAACCGCCTGCCAGGAGTGCGCCGACGTGCCGGGCACCCATGTCGCGGTATTGAGTCCCGCAGTCGGAACAGTCCACGACACGTCACCAACGTCCGTTGACCCACCCTGACCGACCTCGATGACCTCGAACGGTTCGATCATGCCGGCCCGCTCGATCCCCGGCGCGTCGGGCGGGAAGGTGCTGTGGATCGCCTCCGCGAACGTACGCTCTTCCGCGCTGTACTCCACGCCACCCACGATGTTGAGATTCTCGAACATCGCGCGTGCCAGCGCCTCGTTCGGCAGCACGTTGTAAATGCCGTGGATGACCTCGTATTCCATCTCGGTCTCGGTCCCCATGGCAGCCGCTTCCGCGATCCGGGTGACCCAGTCGAACATGCGGCGCGACTCTTCCGGATCCGGATGGCGCACGTAGATGTAGGACTCGGCGAAGTCCGGCACGACGTTCGGAGCTGACCCACCGGCCGTCACCACATAGTGGATGCGCGCGGCGGGGGTCACGTGCTCGCGCATCATGTTGACCATGTAGTGAAACGATTCGAGCGCGTCGAGTGCCGAGCGACCCCGCCACGGTGCGCCAGCTGCGTGAGAAGACTGACCCAGGAACCGGAACTTGCCGGACTTGTTCGCGAGAGATGACGACGCGCTGGCGCTGTTCGTAGAGCTGGCATGCCAATGCAGCATGACATCGACGTCATCCATGAGTCCGTCGCGCACCATGTAGACCTTCCCCGCACCACCTTCCTCAGCCGGCGTCCCATAGACACGGATGGTGCCAGGCGTACCGCTCTCATCGAGCCAGTCCCGGACGGCGAGCGCAGCGGCTACCGAGCCGGTGCCGAAGAGGTGATGACCGCAGGCGTGACCGGCAATCTTTCCGGCGATCGGATCACGCTCCGACGAGCGGCTCTGGTTGATCCCCGGAAGCGCATCATACTCACCCATGATGCCGATGATCGGGCCACCACCACCGTACGTCGCAACGAACGCAGTCGGCATGCCGGCGACCCCGGACGCGATCTCGAAGCCGGCATCTCGGAGGACACCCTGAAGCGTCTCGGAGGACTCGGTCTCCATATATCCGACCTCCGCCAGATCCCAGATGTGCTGGGCGGTCGCGGCGTACTGGTCAGCATTCTCGTCGATAAAGGCTGCGAGCTGGTCCTTCACGTCTTGCGCCTGAATGGGCGGCGCGACCAAGGCGGCAGCGAAAATGACGACACCGATTCTCTTCACTTCGGGGACTCCTGATTGAGCGATTTCACGCGGGCATGGAGGGTAGGCCGACGGACGACACCGTACAACCCACCGAAAAGTGGTACTCCACACAGCCTTCGACCATCCGTCCTCCCCGCGATCACGGG
>JAKMDG010000435.1 GCA_022428035.1 Longimicrobiales bacterium | reverse complement strand
ATCCAGACCCACCGAGGCGCTACGCCGTTCGAATACCAGCGTATCCCGCCATCGTCCATCGAGGAAGCGTCCGATCCGTTCACGCCGGCCGACCTCACGAAAACCCACGCGAAGGTGTGCACGGATAGACGCCTCGTTTTCCGGAAAGATGCTGGCCTGCAGCGTCCAGATCCCCGCGGCTTCGGACTCCTCGACCAGCCGTGCCATGAGTTGTCCGCCGATTCCCCGGCCCTGCGCTCCAGGTGTCACATAGACCATCACCTCGGCAACTCCAGCGTACACGTCCCGATTGGATATCGGGCTGAGTGCCGCAAACCCGACGATCCGACCGGCGTCTTCCGCGACAATCCGGGCCACAGCGAGTCGAGACCCGTGCCAATCGTCCCATGGCGGGGCGCCGGTTTCGAACGTGGCGTCTCCGCTAGCGATCCCCTCATGGTAGATGGCACGCACGACCGGCCAGTCCTCTGCAACGAGAGGCCGGAGGCTCACGTCGCGTAGTCGCCCGAAACCCGGCTCATCCCTGCCCTCCGTGATGTCCGATCTCCGGGTACTTCCAGGCCATGAGCAACGCTACGGGTAGCCCCAGGCCAATGCCCCATCGAAGCATGCTGTCGAACATCGGAGGGAGAGCCAGCACAACGGCCAGCCAATCCGCCAGCAGGACCACGACCCAGGCTGCCAGCACGTATACGACCAGAACACTCAGAATCCGACGACCGGCGTCCCCGTCCATGCTTAGCGCAGACCCGCGAAGAAGCCCGAGACGGCGGACAGCAGGCCTTCACGATCCTCCAGATACGGGAAGTGTCCGGCGTCCAGCACCTCGAAGGTGCCGACCGGGAAGGTCTCGGCCAGCTCACGCGACATATCAATCGGCGGCGCGTCATAGCGGCCATGGAGTACCAGCACGGGAGTCTGAACATCCGGCAGGCGGTCCCACCAATTTACTTCTCCCAGGCTTCCACCCAGCAGGGCCGCGACGTCCTGGCCGTTCCGGGCGGTCGCGTTCTGAAGGTCGAGGTCGAGCTCGGAGATCCGGTCTCGCTCCTTCAGGAGTTGGCGAAATGCGACGCGATACACCTGACTCAGGGTTGTTGGGTCACGGGCTGTGAAGGCCTCGCTCTGCGTGAGCTCGGACATGTCCTCGCGATCCTCAGCGGTCTGGCGTGCCCGCTGCCGTTCACCCGTCGCCTCTCGATAGCGAGACCCCGGTTCAACCGGATTCATCAGGATGAGGGCACGAAGCGACTCCGGATATCGCAAAGCATACTCCGTGGCGATCACTGACCCGAACGAGTGACCCATGACGGTGACCCGCTCGAACCCGAGGGTCTGCCGCAGCGTTTCAATGTCCTGAACAAAGGTGTCGATATTGATCGTCGCGGAGTCCAAGGCGGCACTGGACCGACCCGTCCCGCGCTGATCGTAGTAGATGAGCGTGTACCGCGTCGCCAACGCGTCGAGGCCTGGCTGGAGATATGCGTGATCAAGCCCCGGCCCGCCGTGGACAACGACGATCGGCTCCCCATTCCCGATCACCTCATAGAAAAGTCGGGCGTTGTCCATACTGACCATGCCCTGACGCGCCCGCTGGCCCTCGGCAAAGACCGGCACGAGGAAAAGGAGGGCCACAGCACAGCTCGCGAGGTGCCTCGTCCGTCCGGTCACACCGTACCTCCTTCGCCATCCAGATTGATCGTCATGACCCGCGCGAGGCGCTCGATCTCGACGATTCTCATCCAGCTCCTCAGGATCCATACACCGAGCACGGTGCCCAGGGTCGCCGAGATGATCGTCGACGCCGCGAAGCCAAGCGCGAACCCTCGCAGCCCTAACCAGCCGAGCACGTACACACCGAACATCGGAGCGAGCACACTGGCCATCGCGGCTGCCGACATCCAGGGGCGATTCGGCCGGCCGAATGCACGCTGCACGATCCGCTGGCCGTACGCCAGCGTCGCTGCAGACGACGCAAGCGCTCCGACCGGCATGAGAAAGCCTCCACCGAAAAACGCCGCCGCCATGCCCCAGGCGAACAGAAGCCCGAGAGGGACAAAGGCTCGGCCAAGACGGTTTGCCATCAGATTCTGGATGGCTGCATTGACTGCAGCGTACGGGTCCGCGGAAGCGGGTTGATTCATGCCGTCGGGCGTCCCGGCTACGACGAAGAGGCGTTCGGATGGAAATCTTCACCATCGGGCATCGGTGACGCAAATGACGAGTGGGGCACGAGAATTCCTCCCGACGCCCCACTCTCAATCGCGATCAACGACGGCACTGCTAGCTCGGTTTCGGCTGCGGATCGAGGAGACCACCCGGCCCCATCGACTGCCGACGTGAACCTACCGGTTCCGGTTCAGGCATCACCGAAGCCGGAATGCT
>JAKMDG010000399.1 GCA_022428035.1 Longimicrobiales bacterium | reverse complement strand
CTCTACGACCGTGTGATCGTCCAACCCATTCTCCGGGCCTCCCGCTTCTGCTGGAAGGTCATCGATGCCGGCATCATCGATGGTGTCGTGAATTCGGTCGGATGGGTCTCCAAGGGGACAGGCTGGATCGTCAGCATGTTCCAGACCGGCACTCTGAATACGTATGCGTTCATCCTTACCGTCGGGGTGCTGGTCATCCTCGGCGCCAGCCTGTTCTAGGAGGCGCTGATCATGACTGCACTACTCGATTCGATCGGATACGCCGGCTGGGCGCTTCACGCGCTGATCTGGCTCCCGGTCCTCGGCATCGGCCTTGTCCTCTGGGCAGAAGAAGAGCGTGCCAAGACCGTCGCCTTCTGTTGGTCGGTCTTCGTGTTTGCCCTGAGCCTCGGACTCTGGTGGGCCTTCGACCCGACCTCCGGCTCCATGCAGATGGAGACCACGACTCCGTGGATTCGGTCCTGGGGTGTGAGCTACTCGCTTGGGATCGACGGCATCAGTCTCTTCATGGTGCTGCTCACAACGTTTTCGACGTCGATCGCGATCCTCGGGTCGTTCAACTACATCAAAACGAAGCAGCGTGCGTTTTACGCGCTCATGCTGCTGTTGGAGGCGGCCGTCATCGGGGTATTCCTCGCGACCGACGTCTTCCTCTTCTATGTCTTCTTCGAGCTGACGCTGGTCCCGATGTACTTCATCGTCGGGATCTGGGGTGGAGAACGCCGGATCTACGCCGCGATCAAGTTCTTCCTGTATACGGCGTTCGGCTCTCTCCTCATGCTGGTCGGGATCCTGTATCTCTTCTGGAAGGCCAAGACCTTCATGGGGATACCGACGTTTGCCTACGACGATTTCCTCATGGTGGGGCTGACGGGTACCGAGCAGCTCTGGCTCTTCACAGCATTTGCCCTCGCGTTCAGCGTGAAGGTGCCGGTCTTCCCGCTCCACACCTGGCTGCCCGACGCACACGTCGAGGCACCCACGCCCGGGTCGGTGATTCTGGCTGCAGTGCTGCTGAAGATGGGCACCTACGGATTCCTGCGTTTCTTGCTGCCACTCTTCCCGCTGGCTGCTCAACACGAGACCGTCGTCATGACGATGATGGTCCTCGCCGTAATCGGGATTCTTTACACGGCGTGGGTCGCAGCCGTTCAGCCCGATGCAAAAAAACTGGTCGCGTACACCTCGGTGGCGCACATGGGCTTTGTGGTGCTCGGTGTCTTCGCGCTGACAGTGAACGGCCTCCAGGGCGGCCTCGTAGTCATGATCTCGCACGGTATCAGCACGGGAGCACTCTTCCTCCTGCTCGGTATGCTGTATGAACGCAGGCATACCCGTACAATCGCCGAGTTCGGTGGAATCGCACGGGTCGCGCCATGGTTCGCGACCGCGTTCCTGATCACGGCGCTCGCCTCTATCGGGCTCCCGGGCACGAGCGGCTTCGTCGGTGAATTTCTGGCACTCCTTGGTGCGTTCGAGACACACCCGACCCTCGCGTTCATCGCTACGCTGGGTGTGATCTTCGCAGCCTACTACATGCTTCCCATGGTGCAGACGGTCTTCTTCAACAAGCTCGAGACCGACGAGAATCGTCAGATCCAGGACCTCAGTAAGCGTGAAATGGCGATCATGGCGCCACTCTGCGCCCTCATGATCCTCATTGGCTGGCACCCCACCCCTGTGCTCGAGCGGATGGAGCCGAGCGTTCGGGTCGTGATCGAACGGGTGGAGGAAGCGGGGGCACGAGCCGCTGCGCTGGAGAAGCAGGTGCCGGTCACGGAGGCAAGGCTCGCGATCCCGCCGGGACCGTCGACGGCGGACAACGACACGAATGACGACGCGCCATCGGCGACGACCGCGGCTGATGACGAGGTGCAGGACTGATCATGGAACTCGATTTCAGCCGCCAGCTCCATTACTTCTGGGCCTTGATGCCCGAGATGATCCTGTGCGCGTGGGGCATGGTCGTGCTCATCGCGGGCGTCTCCGGCAAGCACAAGGACCCCGAGACTGCCTCGTCAGGT
>JAKMDG010000388.1 GCA_022428035.1 Longimicrobiales bacterium | reverse complement strand
GATCTCTTCCTGCATGTTCTGCACGACGCCGCCGGTCGCGAAGAAGAGTGAGACGACAGGGACCACAAGTAGATCCCGACCCCTGAGTGCTCGAATGAGTGACGGGATCGCCCGCCTCAGCGCGCCCGTCTCGTCGACAACCGTGAAGGCTCCGCCGATGAGGAAGACGAGAAAGATCACGCTGGCTGCGTCGGCCATGCCGCGCGGAAGCGCCACCATCGCCTCGAAGAGATTTACCGGATTGGCGTCGACCGCCTGGTACGTGCCCGGCATCACCAGGGTGCGCCCGGTGACGGGGTCGTCCCGGCGATCGAACTCGCCCGCGGGAAGTACGTAGCTCGCAGCTGCGGCAAGCAGCACGCAGCCAGTGAGGAGGGCCAGTGGGTGGGGCAGTCGGAGCTTCCCGGAGTCGGTCATCGCGACATTGTGGTCAGGAGAGGTAGGGCGGCGTCCAGGGTGCGAATGGCAGCGTATATGGTAGCGACTGACGCTTCGAACTCGGCCGGTATGATCTGCTCGACGTCGTCCGTCGAGCGGTGGTAGTCGGGATGGTCCTCGACACCGAAGTATACGAACGGAATCCCTGCCTCGTGGAACGGACCATGGTCTGAAGAGGAGGTCCAGTCGTCACCCTCCGGGGCATTCGGACGATCGTGCCCGAGTCGAAGCGTGAGCGGCGCATTCGTGACCACGGCCTCCAGGACGGGGCCAAGTGCCGGTGTGTGATACGCCCCGGCTGCCCAGAGCGTACCCGCGCTTCGGGCAACCATGTCGAGGTTCACGTTCAGTGTTGACTCCGGGAATGGCGCCGGCGGGTCACTGACCAGTGCGCGCGCGCCCTGGAGGCCGACTTCTTCCGCATCCAGGAAGGCGACGAGGACGTCGGCAGCCGGCGGGCGCTCGACAAGTAGTCGGGCAATCTCGAGGACGGCGGCCGTGCCCGATGCGTTGTCGTCTGCTCCGTTGAAGATCTCGCCCTCACGAACACCGACGTGGTCGAAGTGGGCCGTGAGGACGATGAGCGATGTCCCCTCGCTGCCCCGGATTCGACCGAGCACGTTCGTTCCCGAACCGCCATCCCACGCGAACGGCACTTGGTAATCCTCCGCCGCCGGGGCGATCCCGAGGTCGCCCAACGCGTCGGTAAGCCACTGGGCGACGACCCCGTTCACCTCTGACCCGACCTGGCGACCCATCATGGAGTCGTGCGCAAGGATGCTCACCGTGGCCATGAGGTGGTCGATGCGGGGGACCGTATCCTTCGTCGGGCGCGCTGCGCCCATACCGATGTCGTACTGCGCGCCCGGGCTGTTTTCGTCTCGTCGACCCACAAACGGGGCCGTGACGAGAAGAGCCAGACCGACGATACCGACGAGCCAGAGTCTGAGATTCATGGCGGCAGAGGATGGCGAGGCGGGCTCTGCCACGCCAGCTTCCCATGGTTGAATTGTCCTCCCTTGAAGGGGTCGGCCATGGAATCAGGGTGCTCATGCTCCCGGCGTGACTTTGTCCGGAACTCCGCATCATGCGCCGCTCATATCGCGCTGATGAGTGCGGCGGCGCCCCTCCTGTCGCAAAGATTGTGGGCTGCGCAGGAGCGCTTTCCGGTCGAGGTTGCCGAACCCTGGGGACGGCTCGAGCGTGTAGCGCAGGGCATTTGGGCCCTCGTATCGACGCCACTCGAGGACCGGACGACGCTCTGCAACGGGGGCATTATTGCGGGGCGTAGTGGCACGGTCATCATCGAGGCATTCGGGTCGGATGAGGGTGCACGCTGGATGGCAGCGCAGGCCCGTCGTCTCACCGGACGGGTTCCCACTCACGCCGTCATTACCCACTACCATGGCGATCATACGGGTGGGCTTCGCGGTATGGCACAAACACCGGACATCGCCGTGCTTGGGACCGATGTGACCATCGATCTGTCGATGGAGAATCGGAATGCCGCAACCGGTGTGCTCGCCTCTGCGACTGAGGTCGACCGGATCCGTCCGACTGAGATCGATCTCGGCGACCGCTCGGTGATTCTGGTGCCTCGCCGTGGCCATACGGCGTCGGATATCACCGCTGAGGTGCCCGAAGAGTCTGTGGTCTTCTGCGGTGATCTCGTCTGGAACGAGATGTTCCCGAATTACATGGATGCGGTCCCGTCCCGGCTGAGTCAGGC
>JAKMDG010000370.1 GCA_022428035.1 Longimicrobiales bacterium | reverse complement strand
GATGATGATCCCGATGGGTGGTGGTGAAGGGATGGACCACAACTTCACCGAGATGCTCCAGGACATGCTTCCCAAGAAGAAGAAGCGCAGGACTGTCTCGGTCGCGGAGGCGCGTCGCATCCTGCTCCAGGATGAACTCGACAAGCTCATCGACATGGACGAGGTCGTGCACGAGGCGCTGTATCGCGCGGAGGAGATGGGAATCGTCTTCCTGGACGAGATCGACAAAGTGGCTGGTGAGCGCGGTGGGCGCGGTCCAGATGTAAGTCGGGAGGGTGTCCAGCGTGACCTGCTCCCGATTGTCGAGGGCTCGACGGTGGCGACAAAGTACGGGCTGGTGCGGACGGACCACATCCTGTTCATCGCGGCTGGTGCGTTCCACGTGGCTAAGCCTTCCGACCTGATTCCCGAACTCCAGGGGCGCTTCCCGATCCGCGTTGAACTGCAGACGCTGGGGGAGACCGAGTTCGTCCGGATCCTTCAGGAACCGAAGAACGCGCTGCTGGACCAGTACAAGGCACTCGTAGAAACCGAGGGCGGTGCGATCGAGTTTACCGAGGACGGTGTTCAGGAAGTCGCCCGGATCGCCATGGAGCTGAATGATCGTATGGAGAACATCGGGGCGCGCCGTTTGCGCACGGTTCTTACGACGCTGCTCGAGGATGTGATGTTTGATCTTCCGGAGGCGGCAGGTGACCTCGTCGTCGTCGATCGAGCGCTGGTCCAGACGCGACTGAAGGAAGTCGCCGAGGACGAAGATTTGAGCCGTTACATCCTCTAGCACATTCGCGCGACGGATCGCGCATTCCACTCACATAAAGGTCAATCTGTGTCCGACACGCTGAAGCTCACGCCCCTCGACAACGAACACGTCGCGCTTGGCGGCAAGATGGTACCCTTCGCCGGGTACTCCATGCCCGTTCAGTACCCGTCGGGGATCAAGGCGGAGCACGCTGCGGTCCGTCAGGCTGCCGGTCTGTTCGACGTCTCGCATATGGGTGAGTTCATCGTTCGCGGACCTCAAGCGCTCGATCTGGTGCAGCGCATCTCGGTCAACGACGCATCGAAGATCGAGATTGGGCAGGCTCAGTACTCTGCCATGTGTCTCGAAACGGGCTGCGTCATCGATGATCTGATCATCTATCGATTCCCGGACCGATACATGCTCGTCGTCAATGCAGCCAACCTCGCCAAGGATTGGGCCTGGGTCTCCCAGCACGCGGCGGACTTCGATGTCCAGCTCGAGGACGCGTCGGACGACACGGCTCTTCTGGCGCTCCAGGGGCCCAAAGCACGTGAGATCCTGCGCCCTCTGGCGAGCCTCGACGTCGATGACGTGAAGTACTATCGCTTCGCCGAGGGTGAGGTCGCCGGGATCCCGGCTGTGATCAGCGGTACGGGTTATACCGGGGAGGATGGCTTCGAGCTGTATGTTCCATCTGGTTCCGCCGCCGAGCTCTGGCGGGTGCTTCTGGAGCAAGGACGTGACGCCGGGTTGATTCCTGCGGGACTCGGAGCCCGGGACTCACTCAGGCTGGAGGTAGGCTATGCCCTGTATGGCAACGACCTCGACGAGGACCACACGACGCTCGAATCCGGGCTTGGGTGGGTGACCAAGATCGACAAGGGTGATTTCGTCGGCCGTGACGCCCTGGCGACCCAGAAGGAGGCCGGTGTAACACGCCGTCTGGTCGGCCTTCGGCTGACCGGGAAGGGCTTCCCACGGCCAGGCTACGACCTGGTCTCGGGTGGAGAGGTTGTGGGGCGAGTCACAAGCGGTACGGTGAGCCCAACGCTCGGATATGGTGTTGCACTCGGATACGTCCCGATCGAGCTCTCCAAGGCGGGTACCGAGGTGCAGGTTGATGCGCGTGGCCGGTTGGTGGACGCGGTCGTCCAGCGACCCCCGTTCTATACCGAGGGCTCGATCCAGCGCTGAGGCGCGTCGCCATGAGCGAGACCATCCTCGATCCGACGCTCTCCGTGAGCATCCTGACCGTCAGTGACAGATCTGCCGCTGGTGAACGAGAGGATGTGAGCGGCGTGCGGATCTTGGCGTGGAGTGAGGGGCGGGGCTACAGGGTCGTGGAACGCGCCATCGTGCCCGACGAAACGACCGAGATCGCTGCCTCACTCACGCGTTGGGCAGACGCTGGAGTGGACTTGATCGTGACCACAGGGGGAACAGGACTCACGCTGCGTGATGTGACGCCAGAGGCGACGAGGGCCGTCATTGAGCGAGATGCACCAGGCATAGCGGAAGAGATTCGCAGAAAGGGTCTCCATGCGACCCCTCATTCAGTTCTCTCTCGAGGTGTCTCCGGGGTGCGAGGCCGCACGTTGATCGTGAACCTACCTGGTAGTCCCGGCGGTGTTTCCGACGGTCTCGCCGTACTGGCTCCCGTCGTGGACCATGCGGTGGCGTTGCTGCGCGGAGGAGTTGCTCCCCACGGACCCAAGAGACACGACCATGAGTGATGGCCGTGTCCTGATCTCCACGCACGATCTACCCTTGGCGGGTGCGCTCCGTACGCGTTTCGATGGAGCGGGGTATGAGACAGACCTCGTCACGCCGACAGAGCGACTGACGGAGTCGGATGCGCCCTCGCTGCTGATCGTCACTGGACTCGATGGCCGCGGCTCGAGCAAACTGGCTGCTCAGGCGGTGGCGGAACTGCATCTGCCTGTGTTTGCGGTAACCGAGGGCGTAGGTGCGGCCCCGCGACTGGACGGCTTCGATGAAGTGTTCGAACCGGGCGGCGATCTCAACGATGTCGTGCTGCTGGGGCGGCGTGCCATCGAGCGGCAGCGCCTTCGCGCGGTCACGGGTATTGTCGGGCAGACAGACGCGATGCATCAAGTTCTGGAGCGGGTGGTGCAGATCGCGCCGGTCACGTCCACGGTCCTGGTGACGGGTGAGTCGGGAACCGGGAAAGAACTGGTCGCCCGAGGGATCCATGCGCTGTCGCCGCGAAGACACAAGCCGTTCATCGCGGTCAACGTGGCTGCCCTGTCCGAGACGCTACTCGAGTCCGAGCTGTTCGGGCACGAGAAGGGTGCCTTCACCGGTGCGATCGACTCCCGTCGGGGACTTTTCGAGCTGGCTGATGGTGGTACCATCTTCCTGGACGAGATCGGCGAGATGCCGCTGGCGACCCAGACGAAGCTCCTTCGCGTCCTCGAACAACGGGAGTTCCACCGGGTCGGTGGAGAGGTATCGATCAAGGTCGATGTCCGAATCGTGGCCGCCACGAACCAGGACCTGCGGCAGCTCGTCGCTGTCGGCGATTTCCGACGGGATCTTTACTTTCGCCTGAACGTGCTCGGGATCGAGCTGCCTGCGCTCCGGGAGCGACGTGCCGACATACCGCTCCTGGTAGAGCACTTCGTCCGGGACGCCTCCGACAGGAACGATCGGGCGTTCCCCGGCATCGCGCCGGACGCGATGCAGATTCTCATCGATCACAGCTGGCCGGGAAATATCCGGGAACTCCGTAACCTCGTGGAGTCGATGGTTGTCCTGGCGCCCGGGGGTATCATTCGCCCAGAGGACATCCCTGATGAGGTACGGGGCGGTGGCGTGTCCCTTCTGCCTGTCTCGATCCCCGCGGGTGGGTCTGTCGGCGCTGACGGCGCGGCGGCGAACATCCGCCCGGAGTTGGAGTTCGTCTTTCGTACGCTCGTTGAGCTGCGTGTGGATATGGATGACCTCCGACGTGAGTTTGAGGCGTATCGGGGCGGTGTGAGCGCTCGCGGCGTTCCCGATGCACTCCTCGGCTCGGTGAGCTCTGGTGAGATCGCCATCCCGGCGGGCATCGAGATCCCTGCGTATGTACCCGGTGAGCAGCCTCCGATCGCCGAGGAGGAGCCAGAGGATGACGTCGTCATCTATCGTCACGGGATGACAATCGACGACATGGAG
>JAKMDG010000349.1 GCA_022428035.1 Longimicrobiales bacterium | reverse complement strand
CCCGAAGCCCACCTGGGCTCCTTCTTTACAGAGTGCCCGATCGGGTCCCTACCCGTCGATCCTCTCGTTATTCAGCGGCTCGAGAGGCTCGGCGTCCACACCCTCGGGGAGCTTCGTCGTTTCCCCGAGCCAGCCCTCGTCGCTCAATTCGGTGAGGATGGCCGGAACGCCCTCGCCTGGTCCACGGCACGCCGAATCGATCCGGTTCGCCCCTGGCATCGCCCGCACCCGATCCGCGTCTCACTCGAATTCTCTAACCCCGTCGGGCTCACGGGTACTCTGCACAGCGCCCTGGACCGGCTCGTCGAGCGCGCGCTTGCCCGTCCAGCACGCCGCGGACGCAGCGTCACGGGTGTCCGGATCGGCGCACACCTCGAAGGAGGAGGCTCCTGGTTCGTCGAAGCGGTCCTCCGCGAGCCTACGTCCGACCGTGAACGCATCGCCGCGCCACTACGTGCGAAGATGGCGATCGTCCCTCCTCCACGCGCGGTTGAGACCCTCCTGCTGGAGTTGACCGAGTTCGGGGTTCAAAGCACGCAGACACAACTTTTCGACCGCAAAGCCGAAGGAAGCCGGGCTGCTGGAGGCCTCGACTTCAACGAAGGCGAAGTCCCTGTCTCTCTTAGAGATGCAGTCAAAGAGCTCAAGTTACGTATCGGGCACGCCCCGCTGTATCGAGTCGTAGAGGTCGACCCCTGGTCCAGGATTCCCGAACGCCGCCATGCCCTGCTCAACGTCGACCTCTGACCTTACGCCACGACCCTCGATCATGAACCATCGCCCCCGCCTCAAACCTCTCGGAATACCGAAGTCGGTCGTTGTCCGTACAGATAGCCAGGGCGATCCCGTACATGTCCGTCTACCGGGGAAACCCGCCCGACGCATCGCCGTTGTCCGAGAGCGCTGGCGCATCGACGATGAGTGGTGGCGTCAGGCGATTTCGCGTGACTACCGGACGGTCGTCCTCGACGATGGAGCGGTACTGACGCTCTATCACGACCTGCTTATCGACGAGTGGTACGTGCAACACGGCTGATCGAGGCATAGCGTGCCCGCAGGAACCCTCCATATCCTGTTGGTCCGGTCCGCTGACCCGCCCCTGCTCTCTCGGAATCGCGTGGACAAGCCGAAGCGCAACACACTCGCCTCGACCCTTGGGAGCCTCCTCATCGGGGCTCTGTTCGGGGCAGTGATCGTCACAGGCTTTCTCACAGCCCAGGGCACGGACGGCACTGCGCCCAGCGCACAGCTCGGACCAGGCTCGCTCACGGTTCTCATTGTCGGTGGTGTGATCACGCTCTTCCTGGTGATCGCCGCACACGAACTGGGCCATCTACTCGGAGGACGCCTGGCCCGCTTTCGGTTCCTTCTCCTCGTCGTCGGTCCGCTGAAGATCACCCGCACCGCCAACGGACTGGTACCCTCATGGAATCGCAGCCTGCCACTCGCTGGGGGACTGGCCGCGAGTGGTCCCAGACCCGACGATCTCGAGGGTCTCGCCCGCCGAACCGGCTATATGGTTGCCGGTGGTCCCCTCACGAGCCTCGTACTCGGCCTGGCGAGTCTCCAGGCCTACCGCGCTCTGTTCGATGCCCCGGCCATGGCCACGGAGCCGGCATTCGTCGTGCTCGTTCGGTTACTGATGATCGCTGGACTCGCATCCGTCGGGATCGGCATCATTACGCTCATTCCCGGAAAGACGAGTGGCTTCATGACGGATGGAGCCCGCATGCTCCAGATCCTGAAGGGAGGGTCGGCAGCCGAGGCCGAAATCGCCGTTCAGACGCTGGTCGCCTGGAGCACCGGCGGCGTCCGCCCGAGCGAGTGGCGGCCAGAGGTCATCGAACGAGCCCTGACCGCGCCGGCGGGCCCGTTCCAGGTCGTTGCTCAGCACTTCGCCTGGCGCCACGCCTCGGCAACCGGAGATTCCGAGCAGGAGCAGATTCATCGGCGTGCCCTGCTAGAACGGCTCGGACAGGCCCCGGAACTCGTTCAGGCCGGACTCCTCCTGGACGTGTCGACTCAGTGCAGCCTGTCCGGAGACGCCGTCGAAGCGCGCACGCTCTACGAGCGCGTCGACCCGGAGGGCGCCATCCTCGACCCCCATGCCGCGCTCCTCGCCCGAGCAGCGCTCGCGGCAGCAGAGGGCGACCTCACATTGGCAGCCGCATTAGTAGACCAGGCCGAGGCACTCCTCTCCCTCGCGATGGACCCCGGGACGCTGGCGTGCGACCGTGAGCGCATCGGGCTGGTTCGCGCCCTGATATCCTCGAGCCCTGCCCTATGAGCTCCACCCCAGTCATCAAGCGTATTCAGCCAAAAGGACAACGCGGGCTGAAGGTCCTCGTTCATCTCGACGACGACTCGGAACCGTTCGAGGTGATGCTCGAGGCACTCGAGCGCAGCCAGCTGTACGTTGGCGACTCACTGCCGAGCACAATACGGCACACCCTCCTCAACAATGATGCTGACGTGCGGGTGCGCGATGCCACACTGAACATCCTTTCGTACCGGGCGCGCACGCGGTCGGAGCTTCGCAAACGCCTCAAACAGAAAGGGTTTCCCCCCGTACGAATCGACATCTGCCTCGATCGGCTTCAGGAGCGTGGGCTGATCGATGACGCCGAAGTGGCCGCCGCCTTCGTTCGCGATCGGCTTCGGCTGCGCCCCAAGGGCCGATCGGCACTCACGGCGGAGCTCCGCACGAAGGGTATCCCCCAGGAGCTCGCCCACCGCACGATCGACGGCGTCTTCAAGACGGAGCAGACCAGCGACCTTGATCTCGCCCGCACCGCTGTCGAAAAGTGGGTCGCACGTCAGAACACGGAGGTACTCGAGGCGCTCGTCGACGACAACTGGTCAGACGCGAGACAGAAGGCTCGTCGACGCCTCACCTCCTGGCTGGCGCGTCGTGGTTTTGGCGGTGGGACCCTCGGCGAGACCATCGATCACGCGATCCGTCTCGCGTCCGAGAAGACCCAATCGTGAGGCGATAGGCCTAGAGCGTCTTCATGTACTCGAGCACGGCGAGCCTCTGCCGGTCGTCCAGATCGTAAAAACCGTGACCCTCGTTCGAACGGCCCGGCGTACGGGTATCGAACAGAGTCGGACGCGACCACGGCCGGTACTCGGCGGGATAGCACCACGTACCGTCACCGGCGGCAAAGCCGGCGATCCCCACCAGATCGAGGTCCAGCTTGTGCCCGCCGACCCAGAAGCGCTCAGGCCGGGCATCCGGGTACAAGAGATGCCAGAGGGTTGGAACCGACCCGTTGTGAAGATACGGAGCGGTCGCCCACACGCCGGACAGGTCGGGGGCGACATAACCGGCCTCACCCACGGGCTCGATGAGCTCCCCGTAGCCGATCGCCTGGATCAGTCGAAGCGAAGGGCTGTCGGCCACGGTCCAGCGGGTGGAATCGGTCCGCATCCGGTCCTGAGGGACGAATCGATTCGCGTGCTCGACGAGCGTCTGGCGGCCGTCGATCTCCCGGTAGGTTCCGTGGCACGAGGCGCAGTGGCCCTGGTACACCTCGCCGCCCTCGCGAGCGAGCTCAGGA
>JAKMDG010000333.1 GCA_022428035.1 Longimicrobiales bacterium | reverse complement strand
ACCTGAGGGACGGCCTGAGCCGCGCGGCAACGGGCCCGGGGATGCAGACCCAGGGTCAATACGTCAACGGGCCCCGCATGAGCTTTTCGGGCGGAGCCGGCTTGCTGTCCACGGCGCGTGACTATGGTCGCTTCCTGCAAATGCTACTCAGCGGTGGAGAGCTCGAAGGTGCGCGGCTACTCTCTCCCTCGAGCGTGGCTCTCATGACTCAGAATCACATTGGAGAGATCTCCATGGCACCCGGAATGGGTTTTGGCCTCGGTTTTTCCGTACTATTCGACGTCGGGGCTGCGGGAGAGCCAGGCTCCAGGGGGACGTACGGATGGGGTGGCGCCTACCACTCGACGTACTGGGTAGACCCTGTGGAAGACCTCGTAGTTCTCTACTTCACTCAGGTGATCCCGGCGACCGGGCTCGATGACCACGCGCGACTGCGAGCGCTCGTCTATTCAGCGATCCTTGAGTCAGCGACAGCGATGAACTGACCGTAGCCGAGGTTCATCAGATGGCAGGGTTTGCCGCGAGCGACTTGTCACAAAATGCTCCCCACTTGAAGATTCCTCCTCTGACGCCAGTCGGCGCGGGCCCACCACCTCGATGACACGGACATGGTACTCGACGAAACGGTCATGCGTCGCAGCGATGCTCTGCGAGAGATGATGAGCTTCGCGCGCGCCATTGTGGCTGACGGAGAAGTCTCCGTTGCGGAAGCCACCGGCTTCCGAGCCTGGATCGACTCCAACCCCGATGTAGTGGGTCTGCCCCAAGTCGAGGAGATCACCGGCATACTTCGCAACGTTCTTGCCGATGGCATGATCAGCGAAGAAGAACGAGAGCACCTGGGGGGCGTGCTCGAGCGTTTCGGCGGCTGACGGGACAGCCCGACCGGGCCCCACCCTCTCGCGTGACGAGTCCTCAGTCGTCGAGGAGCTTCGGCGGTTCCTTGGAGTCTTTCACACCAAGTGCGACACCCGTCCCGATTCCCGCACCGATCGCGATCGCGGTGCCGGCGCCGATCAACGGGACAACGGCAACCACGGGTGCGGCCAGTACCGTCGCTCCCACCCCCGCCCACACGCCGAGCATCGGCTTTTCGACGAGCGACGTGTACCGGAGCTTCTGCCCAACGAAGTGCCTTGATTTGATATGACCAACGACGCCCGAGACGCCGGCGATTCCAGCAGCGATCAAACCCAACATGTTATCTCCCGGCGTGAGTCATCTGACTTGCGTGTGCCGGCTTCCCCTGACACCGAAGCGCCAAGGTAGAAGCCGATTCTGATCGGCACTACGAGTCTGGTGCCGATCCTGTTCCGGAAACGGACACCAATCCTACCGCGGAGAGCAATCTGACCGCATGATCAGGCACGTCCGTCACCGTCAGCTCGATCTCAGCTCGCCGCGCATGGTCGACCAGATCTCGCAGAACCTGCGCACCGGACAGATCGATTCGGCCCAGTCCGGCACACCGCACCTCAACACGTTGCAGGTCGGACTCGTCCGCAATCTGCTCCAGCAGTGAGTCTTCGAGCGCCGCCGCCGATCCGAACCAGAGTACTCCGGAGACCTCGACAATGAGCGCGTCCCCCGTGCGCGCCGACACAACGGTCGGCTTCAGCTCACGCCACAGATGAACCGTGGCGGAGAGAGCGATCCCGAGGAGAATCGCGCGATCGATATGAGGCGCCATCACGAGGGTCGCCCCGAAGGTCACCCACGCGACCACCGCCTGGACCGGCGAGATCCGCCAGACACGGACCAGGTCCCGAGGCCACACCAACTTCCAGATCGCGGCGATGATGATGCCGGACAGCACAGCCCGCGGGAGCGAGGAGAGCACCGGCGCGAAGGGGAGAAACGCCAGCACGGCCACGCCCGTTACCAGACCGGACCAGCGACTCTTCGCACCCGCCAGGCGATTGAGACTGGTGCGTGACAGCGAACCACCGACTGGAAGCCCGGCGGTAACCGCGGCTACCACGTTCGCCATGCCTTTGGAAAGGAACTCCCGATCGGCGTCCCAGTGCTGACGGTCCTCCGATGCGAAGACACGTGAAATCGAGACGCCTTCCGCGAATCCGATCACGGAGATGACGAGCCCCGGGACCAGCAGCGCGGGGAGCATCTCCCAGGGAAGGTCGAGTGAGAACGGGGGGAGCCCGGACGGGATCTCGCCAACCGTAACCCCGGTGTAGCCGGTCGAAACGGAGAAGACGAGCCCGACGGTGGCGGCAATGAGGACGCCCGGGACAAGAGGGTGAATGCGGGCAGAGATCACCACCACCGCAATGGTGAATGTGGTCAGTCCGATGGCAACTGCTTCCCACTCACCCGGGTGAGTGACCCCGTGCCACGCGCGTTGTAGCACTCCGAGCTCGAGCGGTGCCGCTCCGCCGAGCGCACCCGGAATCTGAGACGCGACGATCAGGACGGCGGCCGCCGAGAGGAAGCCCGCCATCATCGAGTGAGACATGAGGTAGACGACCCAGCCGGCGTTCAACATCCCCACCAGAAGGCGCGCGACCCCCACGACGAGCGCCAGCAGCGCTGCCAGCTTGGCGTATTCGATCGTACCGACCGGAGCCAGCGGGAGGAGTGCACCCAGCGTGAGCAGCCCGGTCAGGGCCACAGGCCCCGTCTGCAGATACGGAGAAGATGCGAGGAACGCCGCCGCGATCAGCGGAAGCCCAGCGGCGTACAACCCGTGATGGGCTGGCAGCCCGGCCAGCTCGGCATACGCCATCGACTGCGGAATCAGAACGAGCGCGACACTGAGACCCGCGAGGACGTCAGCCCGGGAGAGCCGGTCGGGCGGCGTCGATCTCACGACAGCCCATCCGTCGACAGTTCATCGCACAGGGCAGCGGTTTGCTCGGCTCGCCGCATCATGTACATCGCGGACTCACCCAGCCAGGACACCCGCTGCCCGTGAGCGTCTCCCTGTCGTCGCGCCTCAATCGCAAACGCTTTGAGCGTACGCTCCGCGTCCTGCGCCAGAAGGTGCTCGAGCGCGTACCGGCGCTCGCCCGCGCGGAGCCCCAGATCCAGCGCACGTGCCATACCTGCCAGGTCAGCACGAGTCACAACCATGCCGCACCGGACCGGAGCGAGTAGGCCGGCGATGAAGTCAGCGGTACCGTCGCCTCGGGGATCAGGCAGCGTGGGCGCATCTCGGAGGTGCTGAAGCACGGCACCCGGCTCATCTCCCGGCCGCGCCTTCGTGCGCGCACCCGCGCCGACTTCACCTGAGTCTGCAACGGGGGAACGCGGAAGCTCCCCGCTGAGCAAGTCGCGCAGTAACACCGCCCACGCCGCGTAGGTACCGGACGCCAGTTCTTCCATGCGATCGAGCCAACCGAAGACCCACGGAGCCAGGTGCTCCTCGAGCAGGGCTCGCGCCGCCTGCCCGGCGAGGGCCGACTCCGCGGCCTGATCGGGATCGGTCTCCAACGCTCTCTCGGCCAGTGAGGCGTACAGCCCGAGCAGAGCCGCCAGGTGGTCGGGCTCTGGAGGAGGAGTGAGGCCTACGGCGTTCCAGAACCCGGCTATTCGCTCGCGAGCTAGACCGCCCATCATGCCTTCCGGGCCCAGA
>JAKMDG010000314.1 GCA_022428035.1 Longimicrobiales bacterium | reverse complement strand
CGGCGGCAACGCCGCGATCACCATGGGATCGGCAGGCTCGAACGGGATTGATGGGTCGGGAAGCGCGAAACTCCCCTCCCTGAATCCCGAGCTGAGCACGTACCGCTGCGGAAGCACATAAAAGACCAGAACAAGGGTCCCCGAGACCAGCAGCGTCGCTGTAGCCGCGAAGCGGAGGAAGTACTTGGAGTCGCCCTGGGCGGACCTACGCGGCGTCGCCACGGACGGTCCTCAGGATCTCCATGATCCGATCGGCATCGGCCGGGTGACTCAGGACCTTGATCCCGAGCCTTGCGTCATTGTCGGTGGCCCGCTCATCGACCCGTGAGCGCAGACGATCAAGGAAGGGGGCCAGCTGACCTTCACGCGCTCCCTGAAGTAGCACCGCGGCGCGCTGGTCCCCGGCGGCGACAATATCCCCTTCCTCATGGCGGATCTGCGCAGCGAGGGCATCCTCCAGGTCGTCGGACGCGAGCGCGGACGAGGTGACATCCAACACACAGAAGAATGCGTGGTTGGGACTCGCACCCCGACGCTCGATCTCGGCAATGAACGTGTCCGGCGTCACACGCCCCTCGTTCGACCCTTCGAGGGTCAGAGAGAGAATCTCGGCGCTCTCTCCTTCACCTTCGTCAATGACCGGCTTGGCCCCGGTTGCGATCGACTGCTTGATGCGAAGACCGAGCTCTCGGAAATCGAGTCCTCCCGTCAGACAATCATCCGCACCGGCTTCCAGAATCTGAATGCGGTCCGTCGAGCGTACGGCGTCGTCCGACGCAAATACGATCGCTGCTTGAGTGAGTGGTCGTACCGCCCGACAGGCCTGCACTGCTTCCCGAATGCGCTCACGCGGAGAGTGGATCAGTACCCCTCCATATCGCTCTCCGGCCTGGACCTTGGACACGGCCTCGAACGGCTCGGATACGACGTCCGCTTCGAACGCACGCGTCGCCCAGGCCTCCAGATCCGAGGCGTGCTGCCCCCCGAGTGAGACGAGGAGGAGGCGATTCTCGTCAATACCTCCGCGATCGACACCTCGACGGGACGGGTAGCTCTCTGGCTGGATCAACCCTGCGCCAGGCTTCAGCTGCAGGGAGACCGTTTCTTCTCGCTCGTCGGCTCCAGGAAGTGACTTGTTCAACGTGACCTGGTACAGGCCATCGTTGCGCTTCTCGAGCAGGAGGCGCCCGGTGGTCGCGTGGATGAGCCAGTCGGCCGAGGACGGCAGCGAGGTTGCACCCCCGTCCACGGAAAACGTCGTGAGGACGGTAGCGTCCTGCCTGCGCGCCCACGCGAGGAACGTGGATCCGAGGAGCGTCTTGGCCCCACCCGTGAGGAACATGGCACCGGGATCTACCGCAATGCGCGAGAGATCCAGGCCTTTGATGCTGTCCAACTCCTCGACGACTTCCTCTGGCGCGATCGAACGGATCGCACGCAACTCAAAATCATCCCTGAAGCCCACGATCCGAAGCAGGCCGGTCTCCCATGCCTCCCAGAGGTCGAAACCCCACGCAGCCGCGACACCCAACAGGCCGTCGATGTCCACGTTGGTTACGAAGAGACAGTGCTCACCTGCTCGCACACCTTCATGCACGAATTGCAGCGCGGCGACCATCTTTTCCGGTCCGGGAGCACCGACGACCAGGTATGTCCCACCGTGCTCGAGACCTCCCACACGCTCGTCAAAGGGTGTGATTCCTGACGTGGTCAGAGCAATATCTCCGCTCACCGTCCGGCTCTCGGCTGAGGGGCTGCGAAACTGTCGACGGGTATCCGGTCAAGCCGGGCATTCCCGCTCACGGGCAGGTCTTCGAACACGTCACTCGTTCCCCTCTGAAAGTCGCCTATAATCTACACGTTCTGCGTGCGAACCGGAGAGCGCTTCTTGCTTGACATAAAAGGCGCACGCCAGCGAACCCAGTGCGGCATTGACCTCGAGGTCAGCAGGAAGTGGGCCAAAACTGCAGAGCCCGCCGGATCGCGGCGTTGACCCGCGCCATGAAGCGGGCTTCATCCGCATCTTTTTCTATGTAGTCATCCGCACCGGCGTCGAGCAATTCCGCTTCAGCCAGGTCGCTGTCCGCTGCGCTTCGAATCAGCACCGGGAGCGCTGAGGTGTCGAAGGATGAGCGGATATGTTGGAGGACCTCCCGACCGTCGGGTCCGGGCATGGAGAGGTCGAGCACCACCAGGTTGTAGTTCTCGTTCAGCGTGAGCATGCCCAGCGCCTTGTGGCCATCCTCCGCCTCCTCGACCTCGAAGCCGTTCTTCTCTAACAACGCGCGCATCATAAGACGCGCCTCTTCCGCATCATCCACGATGAGGACTCGCTGCGGGCCCGTCGCCAACGCGTCATCTCGACCCGCTGTCTCCCACGCCTGGACCGCTTCGAGAATCCGCTCGACATCAACACGGTCGAGGCCACGAGGCGCAGCAGCGCGCTCGGGTCGAATCCACCCGACACCTGACCTCAGCTCCAGGGGGATTGTCCCCACTCGCTCGTCCGCACTCGGGACGGCCTTGCTGAGTGTGACCTGACAGAGGCCATCATCCTGCTTCCCGAACAGGAGGCCCCCCGTAGTGGCGTTGATCAGCCATTCCGCGGCAGACGGCAGGGAGGTCGCACCACCGTCTATGGATAGCGTGGTGAGGACCGTAGCATCCTGCTCGCGAGCCCTGGCGAGGTAGTTCGAGCCAAGCGGCATCTTGGCCCCACTGGTCAGGAACATGGCACCGGGGTCCACAGCAATCCGGGATAGATCTGGGCCTTTGACCCCGTCCAGTTCGTCAATGATCTCTTCAGGTACAATCGAGCGACTGGCTCGAAGCTCGAAGTCTTGATTGAAGCCGACAATCTGCAATCGGCCGGTCTCCCAAGCCTCCCGCAGGTCAAAGCCCCACGCTTCAGCTACACCCAGCAGACTGTCGATCTCGGAGTTGGTGACGAAGAGGCACCGCTCACCGGCACGCACGCCCTCGTCCACGAACTGGAGCGCGGCGACCAGCCTTTCCGGCCCGGGCGCACCTAAAAGCGGATAGGTGCCGCCCTGCTCGAGCCCACCAACTTGCTCGTCGAACGGCTCGATGCCGGAAGCGATCAGGATGACATCTCCGCTCACCGTAGTGACCTCCCGAAGGGGCCGATCAGACCACCGAACGACGTCCCGTCACGCTGGGCGCTCCCGAGCGGAGGCGAGTCTGCAAACACGGCACACAGTCTCTTGTTGGTGTCGTGCGCATTGTACGCCCGGGAGCTTCCGAGGTCGAGCGTTTTGAATTCCACTTCATCGGCGCCCGCGAGCGCGCTCGGCCGGATGATCGCTGGACGGGAGCGCGATCTGGGTCGTGTGATTCTAGGCGTGCGCTTCGAGCGTTGTGGCGACGAACTCCAGAATCACCCGATCAACCCAGACAGCATCGACCTGCGCAGGCAGCCCTGACACCTCCTGGGTCCACTCTGCAGCGATCGGATCGAGCCAGAGACGGGCCGCAAACTTTGCAGCATCCTCATCCCAGGTGATCTCCAGGACCGCGCCTCTCTCCCTCGTCGGCTGGTCGAACGCGCCCCGGAGCGGAACGAAGCGAAAACGCAGAGACGGCACCTTCTCGTCACTACGATCGTCGAGAACCACCTCGTGACCCGCACACTCGAGCACACTTCGTAGTTCTTCGAGGCGCGGGCGAACGACGCCTCGCAGCGCGGTGAGCGGGAGCCATTGTTGCCGGGGGTGCATCGGCCGGATTCGGTGGGTGGATCGTGAGGGCTTGGCCGATACAGTGACGTCATCTGTGGCGCCGTCTTCCCCGACTGGACGCGTCCGGCCGGATGTCGGCTGATTGACCGGAGTCACAGGTACCACCCAGCGGCGCGGAGCATGCGTGTCCTTCGCTCGCTCTGCGGGGGCCGGCTTTCCGATCGCCCAAGGGTCGAAAATCGGATCGTCCATCGCGCTCAGTCCAGATCCAGCGCAAGACGGACAAAGGACAGGAATTGCTCACGGACCCAGAGTTCATCGACGTCGATCTCCGGCACGGAACCAATTTGTTGCAGCTCGCCAAGCCCGTTGGACGTCCATCGCCTGGCGTACAGTCGGTCCGGCTCGGGATCTCCCCACACGAGTTCGATCGTCCACCGCTTCGAGTCTTCCAGATCGAGCGGACCCACCCTGGGGTACAAGTGCAGTCGCACGTTCGGGGGGTAGGCATCCAGGAACTCCTGGTACACCACCCGATGCCCCGACTGCTCGAGGCGCTCAGCGACCTCTCGAGTGTGGGCCAGTGCGGACCGCCGCAAATGGTCGGCGCCCTTCTTCCGCGCCTCTTCCAATCGGAAGGCGCGCTGAACCATGCGACGGGTTTCGTCCTGCTTCCGTCGCTCGTAGTCCGTCAACAGAGACTCGAGTTGATCTTTGCTCAAAGGTTACGTGACGCGTTTGGAGATGTGTACCGTGCTACCACCCGACTCGGATCGGAATCAGTGGCTTCCCTAAACTGACCCGCGGCCAGTAGACATGCCACCCTGCTGACCTATGGGTTGATCGTGACCGTTGGTGTCGCGTTGGGCTGCGAGATGACACCCGCGGCGTTCGTCGTCGCGGTGATCGTCGCCGTACCCACACCCACTGGGTCATGAGCGGTCCCACCCGTCGCAACCGTCGTCGGTGTCCGGAACGTCAGCACCGGGATCACCGCGCTCACCGTCGAACCCGATGTCTGGCCGTCCGTCAGCAGTCCGACACCCGCATCGGTCGTCGTGAAGTCCACCGTCACTGGCGTCCCGCCAGCCCGGATCGACTGCACGTTCACCGAGCCACCGCTCGGTGTCCCGATCTGAGCGTAGAAGCTGTCGTCCACCGCACCAACCGTGGCCGTCGCCGTCAGCCCACTCAGGA
>JAKMDG010000079.1 GCA_022428035.1 Longimicrobiales bacterium | reverse complement strand
CTTCTGGAGATCCGCGAGATCCGCGGTGCGACTTCGGTCCGCACCCATTCACCCTCGATCGAGGGAGTCGATCGAGAATCGCGTCCTGATTCACCTGATGGCTTCGGAGCCAGAGCACGACGGGACGATGCACGCCGAGCGGATGAGAGCGCGAGAGTCGGAACTCCTCGAGGCGATCCGGGAGACTGAGGCCCAGCTCGCGGACGCGGTGGGGCAGCACGCCGGGCTGGCGGCACGGCGCGACCTTCTGGAGATCCGCGAGATCCGCGGTGCGACTTCGGTCCGCACCCATTCACCCTCGATCGAGGGAGTCGATCGAGAATCGCTGATCGAACTCATGCCCGAGCGATCCCGTGGAATCCCGTGGTAGGGAGCTTCTGGTACTGGAGCAGAGCTTCGAACCGTCGTAGAGGAGGTCAGGGAGGAGGACGAGGCTCTCGGGACCACCTACCGACGTCGCTTCGGAGGGTCGCTCCAACCGGGCCTTATGGACTGGATCGAGCAACGGCTCTCCTTCCGCGGAGCCTCGGTGCAGGCGCTAGACGACCTGGTCAATACGGCTCCCGAAGGGGTCCTTGACTGGATGCGACGCCAGGCTCGGCTCACCGACGGTCACCTGGTCGGCGAACCGGTGGGGAGCCTCAAACTCGTCGATGACCTGGCGAGGGAGAGCCACCTTGAGCCGACACGCTTGGGGGACCAGGGGCGACCCATCAAGGTCGCGTGGGTCTTCCGCGTCGCGATGTGTCGGCTCCTGGCGTCGGCATCCTGGAACGAGATTGGGAACCAGACCGGCCGGCCTGCGTCTTCGTGTGCGAGCTCGTTCAAGCGTCACCATGCTCGTTTGATTGATGGGCACGAGCCATACAGACAGGCCGCGGCTCGTATTGGCGCTCTGGTCGCTCAGGCGGTCTCGGGCCAGGAGTGGACCACCGGGCGTTGTGCGCGATAGTTGCTACGACTCCGTACGCAGATCTTGCCCTCTACTTCTCAAGAACGACGCCCATACCGCCGTTCTTGATCTTGATCGACGGCTCTCCAGCTGTCGCACGACCAGCGTGCATCTCGAACGATCCGTGCTCTGACACCCCCTGAAACGTCAGAGTAGAGCGTTGACCAGTGTTGATCTCCTTGCCCTCGATCGCGATGGATGCGGAGCATTCACCATTGATACCATCGGTCAGGTAGAAGGAACTGACCGACGGAAAAGGGCTGCCCAGATAGGCAAACACAGGCGGCTGGCCTTTCTCGACCTTCATGTCAGGACGAAGGAGAGAGAGAGAACCGCCAAGACCGTCATAGCCCGCCAAGATCGCGCACACCTCCCCTTTGGAGTTCACGATCTCAAGCTTCTCTGCACGCAACACCTTATCGGTCGCATCTTGATCAAAGCGGCTGTTGGCAAGAAAGCCAACCGTAACGAGGTTCAGGACTGATGAGGCAAGCAGCGCGATCTTGGCGGAATTCATGATGGTTCTCTGGATCGACTAGAAGATGTCAGCACTTAGAGCAGCTCAGCGCGAACTCAACCCCCACGAAGTGGACACCTGTCCCTCCAGCGGGGATCACGAAGAAGGCTGCCTTCTTGGGCTCATCGCCGCACCCGACCGGCAGATTGACCCGTGCGCGGGTGTTGCTTGATCCGTTCGAGGGACTGCTGGGCGGCGAAGAGATGGGAAACGGCATCGGAGGGCTGATAGGACCTGTTCCCCAGCCCCAATCTCCGTTCCCTCCGGGCGGACGACCAAACCACGTCGGCTCACCAGTTTGAATGATAGCACCGTGGGTCGATAAGCGATCCAAGCTGCGACTTGGCGGAGCAACGGGTCGTCGGGGGTGGGTGAAGGGGAACAGAAGGGACGGGCGGTGACCGCCCCGGCCCAGGGAAGGGCCGCTGAAGCGGTCCCCGGTCCACCGTTGGGGAGAATGCGGAGCCCGCAACTGTCGCGGGGGAATTCTCACCACCATGCGCCTCGGCGCTGCTCTGTCGGACCACGAAACTCGGCCGGCGGCCTCAGGGGAGGGGCGTCGGCGTCGATCGGGGCGCGCTGCGGTGGCCCTGGGGCGGCGGATCAGGCTCAACCGCGCACGGGTCAAGCGCGTCGCGACTCGAACCGAAACGTCAGGTCACTGGTCGACATCCTGCGCGCGTAGAGCTGGTCGAACTGCTCGTTCATCTCATCGGTGAACACGTCCCTCCACCCGCCATATCCGCCCTTGCGCAGGTGGTTCATCCCGATCGAGGCGTGCTGCTTCATGTCGTCAAGGCTGGCCGCACTGAGCGTCCCCGCCAGGATCTCATCGTTGATCGGGAGGCCGAGGAAGCTCGCGAGTTGCCGCACGACACCGGGCGTATCGTCGTGGAGATCCTCGTACTTCAGGAAGAGGTGGGTCCCGGGATTCTGCAGACACTCCTGGTGCCAGCCGAGGACGTGATCGAACCAGCTCCCGTTCTCCGCCAGGTCTGACAGGAACACCTGCAGGAAGGTCTCGAGGTCGCCCGTGAAGCCGAACTCGGGCTTGTTGCGCGCATGGTGGAAGAGCGAGACCACCGTGTCCTTTGGGTTCCGCGCCACATAGATCACCCGTGGCCGCGCTGCCCCACGCGGCAGGTCCTCGACCCTTGCGTGGGTCTTGAAGTATCGCGGAGCCGGCGCGGCATTGATCCTCTCCATCGTCCAGCCGGGCGCCTCCCGCGGACCGATCACGTCCGGCGCGGCGGCGCCCGCCTCCAGCCAGGGGTCCGTCTCGCCGTACCTGCCGCCGCCCTCTCCGCCGCGCAGGAGGCCATGCAGGATCTGCTGGACCCAGGTCGTCCCCGCCTTGACGTACGTGGCGACGAACACATCGCTGTCCTTCGTCTGGAAGTTGTCAATCACGTCCTCAAACGCCTGCACATCGAACATCGGGTTCTGCGGGACCCCGCGCACGAGCACCGCCCGATAGTCCGACGTGATCCCCGCGGCGGCCAGCCGTGATTGATACTCAGCCTGTCCTCTGGCTCCCGTCATGTTGGTCTCATGTGTTGCTTCCAGTGGCCTCGCCTGGGCAGGTATATCTCCGCTGCCCCACCACAGGGGGATGCCCTGAGTATGGACTCCACTGCGTTGGGCTAGTCGCGCGACCGGATGCCGTGACGGCGACGACCGCGAAGAACGCGCCTAGGGTGGCGAGCCTAGCGGCGCGTGCGCTGGCCTACATGATGGAGCGATTCATCGTTTGTTACAGCGCCTGATGGTTCTCCGTGTCTTTCGAGTTAGTCGCCAGCTTGGATCGCTTATCCGCCACCCAGCGGCACTCGACCGACGCTTACGTGCAACGTCCTGAACCGGATGCTCGAGCTAGGCCGGCCGGTCTCGAGTGCCGTCGCTCATCGATCAGAGCTCGTAGCGCCCCTCTTCGGCGTTCCAGCTCAACTGACTGCGGTGCTTCCCCAGCCACGTGATCGTCGCTGGCGGATCGAGCTTGCTGACGTTCGGCACGATCTCTCCGAGTGGATAAGCGATCCAAGCTGTCACTTGGCGGAGCAGCGGATCGTGGGGGTGGTGGAAGGGGAACAGCAGGGAGG
>JAKMDG010000267.1 GCA_022428035.1 Longimicrobiales bacterium | reverse complement strand
CCGTCACAGGGGTCGCCATTCTGGCAGACGCCGTTTCGGATAAAATGCGCGCCGCTCCGTGGTAGTGCATGTACGCGCGCGCTGGAGTGAAGGCATCGTACTGCGCGTTGACGACCACTCCCTTTTTTCCTTGAGTGGTGAGCTCAGCAGCCATGTACGTTCCCAACTGTGATACGGCCGCCGTCAGGGCAGGATCGATGTTGGGCTCCCAGGGCTCGATGTACGGGGGGAAAAAGATACGAGCGCCATTTCCACCCATCTGGTGGACGTCATGGACGATCTGCGGGTGCCACGCGTTGTGAGCCTTCTGCACCGTCAGAATGGTCTCCTGCTGAGTGAAGGCGTACCAGTCGCGGTTGTTGTCGTGACCGACGTAGTACTGGTACAGCCACGGGAGTGGTGCGGCTTCGTACTCCGTGCCGACAAGGTCTGTATACCACTCAGCCACCCACTGCAGCCCGTCAGGATTCAGTGACGGAATTTGAAGCAGGATCACGTTGTCCAGGATCTCACCCACCTTTTCGCTGTCCGAACTCGCAAGCTCGTACGCGAGGTTGGCCGACATCTGGCTGGCACCCACCTCCGTGGCATGGATACCCTGAGTGATGAGCACCACGGTCTTTCCTTCGTCGAGCAGCTGTTGAAGCTCGGCATCGCCGGAAATGGTGCGTGGATCCGCCAGCTTCATCTGAATCGCATGAAGCTCCTCGAGACGAGCCTGGTTCTCGGGGCTCGTGATCGTGAGCATCACGAAGGGGTGGCCGACCGTGGTCGGGCCCAGGGTATCGACCACTACACGATCACTGGAGCCGGCAAGGCGCTCGAAGTACGACGTGAGGTCTTCCCAGTCGGCCAACTGTCGATCAGCCCCGATCTCGTGGCCAAAATGCTCGAGAGGCGTAGGGATAGACTGAGCCACGAGCGGGGGAGACAAAAGAAGCCAGGCAGTCACAGCCGCGCTGAATCGGCGAATCAAGAGAACCTCCATCAGCCGTTCCAGGAGGATCCGGCCCAGTCGCATTCGGTGTCGCGTTCCTATCGCCCGGATGGTACCTACGTGCTTTGGGACCGGCAACGGACCGAGGGCCTCAGTGGCCCTGTTCACAAGAGAGGTTGGCCCGTCGCTTCACTGATCGCGGAGAATAGTTCCTCGTCCGAGAAGGGCTTTCGCAGGAATGCGGATGCGCCGGCTGCCAAAGCCCGATGCGCAAAGTCGGCCTCGTAACGACCAGTCATCAGCACGACCGGTAGCTTCGATGCCGCCACACGGACCTCCTCCAGAAGCTCGATGCCGCTCATCGTAGGCATGTGCACGTCGAGCACCAGGCAATCGACATCATGCAAAGCCGCGGAGCGGAGAAAGTCCGGGCCGGAGGCGTATGCGCGGGCGTCTACTTCGATGGACCGCAGCAGCCTCGTGAGCGCTCGCCGCACGGAGGGGTCGTCGTCGACGACGGCGACCGGACCATCGAATCGCTTGGCGTGGGAGTGGGGGCTGTGCACGTCGTTCACGTCAGCCAGGGGCAGATGCCACTGGCAGCCGAACGCGGAACCGGGCTCCACCCTCCGATGCGTTCTCAGCGACGACCGTTCCTCCGTGTGCTTCTGTAATGGAACGGCTGATCGTCAAACCCATACCAAGCCCGTCCTGGCGTCGCGTGACGAAGGGCTGGAAGAGGCCTTCGGGGTCATCGGAGGCAAACCCGGGCCCGTTGTCGAGAACCTGTACGCAGGCCTCATGCTCATCGGCCGCGACGGAGAGTGCTACGGTTCTGGGAAGAGCGGGCAACCGACTCGTGGACTCAATCGCGTTCTTGATCAGGTTCAGGAACACCTGCTTGAGTTGGGCGGCGTCTCCCTCGATGAAGATTTCCGACGTGGGTCCCTCGTCGATTCTGATCTCGACTCCGTGCAGGACCGCCTCGCTGTGAAGTAGCTGAACGACGTCCGAGACGAGGTCCCGGAGATCGATCCGTACCTGCGGGGCTTGGCCACGCTGGAGCAGCTGACGCATGCTGGCGATCACCTCACCAGCCCGACGCGCATCACTCGCCACATCCTTCAGCGCCTCGCGAGCTTCTTCAAGGTCCGGGGGTACCGCGTCCAATAGCCGCTGAGCTGCGTGCGCATTCGCGGCGACGGCCGACAGGGGTTGATTCAGCTCATGCGCAATCGATGCCGTCAGCTCTCCCAAAGTCGCAACGCGCGCCACATGAGCCAGCTCTTCGCGATGCATACGGTCTGCCTGCTCAGCCCGGACCTCGCTGGAGACATCGAAGACAACACCAAAAAATCCATCTACGGCCTCATGCTCGTCGAACTGCGGGACAAAGCTCATGTCCACGGGGCACAAATTCCCTTCAGGGTCCACGACTTCCCCTCGCACATGAGTCGCGGTGCCTCCAAGGGCGGCGCTCATGACCGGGGCCAACTCGGAATAGCGCGATTCTCCCAGTAGTTCCCGAAGCCGCCGTCCCTCCATTTGATGGCGCTGCCAGCCATGCCACGCCGCATAGGCGTCGTTGACGAACCGAAATCGCTCATCCTGGTCGACGAAACAGACCATAGCAGGCAGAGGGCTATCGATCTGCCTTACTCGCCGCTCGCCTGCACGCACCTGGGTCTCGACGCGACGTCGGGGCGTGAGGTCCCGGAATGAGGTAAGGAACTGCATACCTCCATCCTGAGCAGTAACGAGACTTGTACCGATCTCCACAGGGATCTCGGTGCCGTCCCGCTGCTCGATGGCAAACGCGCGGCCTACGATCAATGAGCGACGTTCTGAATCGCCCTCGAACGCATCACGAAGCTCCGCGAAACGACGCTGGAAACGCGGCGGCATCATCGGGTCGATGGACGAGCCCGCGATCTCCGCCTTGTCGTACTGAAACAGCCTCTCCGCCTGACCGTTCATCCACTGAATGCGGCCCTGCGCATCCGTAAGTACCATGGCGTCCGGTGCATTCCGTAGAAGAGAGCGCATCCGTTCTTCGCTCTTCCAGAGTTCCACCTCTCTGCGCTTCCGTTCCGTGGCATCAACCAGATATCCCTGGATACAAGCGCCCTCTCGCCCATGAGCGACCCGGCCCACCTCGGTGATCCAGACGACGATCCCGCCAGCTGTTCGCGCCCGATACTCGACCGATACCCCCAAGCCGGACGTGGCGGCCCCGAGACGGGCGTCGCGAACCTGG
>JAKMDG010000230.1 GCA_022428035.1 Longimicrobiales bacterium | reverse complement strand
ACGCCGTGAAGGGGACAATCAGGCCGTCCGCGGTCGCCGGCAGATCCGAGTCGACCGCCACCGCCATGGTGCAGGTCTCGTCAGTAATCTCCACCGACCAATAGTGAAATCCGTCTTCACGGCCGGCCACTGCGAACTCGACGAGCCAACCTTCGGGCATTGCTTCAAAGCGCTGAGCCGGCCCCTCCGACACGATACTGCCCTGACTGGCCGTGACAGACAGCCGGGGCCCTCTGCGTGTGAAGTCGAGGAGCACGAGGTCAGTCATCCAGCGAGGCGTGAGCAGGGGCTGGTCGAAACGGGGTGCGGACAGCGTCAGCCGATAGTCTCCGTCTGGAAGCTCAGGCCCGTTCGCCGTCAGTAGATCACACGAAACCAGACTCAGACCGAGGGCAGCCACACCAAGACCTCGAAGCCATCGGTGCCGGATCGTTTGTGAAGCCACGTGTGTCTCTTCCTGTGCGCCTGACCATCGATGTGCGATGACAGACCGGGACCATAACGGATCAGGGTATACAAAGCGGATCCGGCCGCGCTGGCTCTTATGGCCAGATACCTCGATCGAGCGCGACGTGAGCCACCCGCTCAATGGCCACAATGAAGGCTGCGGTCCTCAGGTCAATGGGGCCTAGAGGCGCTTCCGGCACACCCCTCTCCACTCGCGCGGCCTGAATAGCATCGAGGCCATCATTCACCGCTCGTTGCTTGTCCAGCACACAATCCGTGGCCCTCCCCATGGCGTCCTGAAGCTTCGCGTTCACCTCGGCCTCGGTCCACTGCTCGTTCTTGTTGTTCTGAACCCACTCGTAGTAGCTCACGGTCACGCCACCGGCGTTGGCCAGGATGTCGGGGAGCACGACGATCCCTCGGTCGACGAAGATGGCATCAGCCTCAGGCGTCGTCGGGCCGTTTGCCAGTTCCACGACCATGGTCGCCTTGACTACGCTCGCGTTGTCGCCGCGCAGTTGGTTCTCCAGGGCTGCCGGGATCAGGATGTCGCACTCCGTGGCCAGAACATCTTCGTTCGTGATGTCGGTACAGCCGCCCAGTCCAAGTACGGAGCCCGTATCGATCTTATGGGCATGAACCGCCGCGGGATCCAACCCATCCGGGCGCGCGATACCACCTCGAGAATCGCTGACGGCCACGATTCTCGCTCCCGCCTCATGGAACAGTGTGGCGGCCAGACCTCCCACGTTTCCAAAACCCTGAATCGCGACCCTGAGTCCAGTCAGGTCGCCGGTGCCCCCGACCGTGCTACGCTCGAGCGCTCTGAGTGTGGCGAAGAGTCCTCCCCGTGACGTGGCTTCCCTGCGCCCTAGCGATCCACCGATGTGCACGGGCTTGCCGGTAACCACCCCAAGGTTGTTCTGCCCCGGGTGCATCATGTGATACGTGTCGTAGACAAGCGCCATGATCTGGGCATTCGTGTTTACATCCGGCGCCGGGATATCGGTGTACGGCCCGATGTTGTTGTCGAGTTCCGCAATAAAGCGCCTCGTGATGTGCTTCAGGTCCTCCGAACTGAGGGATTTCGGATCACAGACGACGCCCCCCTTCGCGCCGCCGAACGGCACGTTTACGACAGCACACTTCCAGGTCATCCAAGACGCGAGCGCGCGCACTTCGTCCGGTGTCACATCGGGGTGGTATCGAATCCCGCCCTTGCCTGGCCCACGGATGCGACTGTGAAGACACCGGTATCCGACGAAGTTTCGCACTTCGCCCGACGTCGTGGCGATCGGAAATTCTACCGTGATCAGCTTGTCCGGCCGCTTCAGGAATTCGAGCAGACCAGGGTCGAGCTGTGGCAGATACCTCGCAGCCGCGTCGCACTGTCGTTGAGCGATGAAGAAGGGATTCAGGTTCGCGTTCTGACCTTCGACGGTCGCAGCGGTCATGGTACGCTCCGGAGAGTCTCGACATGGAGTCACGCCAACCAACCTTCCTGATCCGCGAGACCCCGGAACCGGCCACGCACGGTCAAACCGCGACCTGACCGTGAGAC
>JAKMDG010000221.1 GCA_022428035.1 Longimicrobiales bacterium | reverse complement strand
CTGCGTTAGCGTGATCGCAGCCGTCAGCGTCGTCTTACCGTGATCAACGTGACCAATCGTTCCCACGTTCACGTGAGGCTTGGTACGCTCGAACTTCTCCTTGCCCATCTCGCTCGTCCTCTTCGTTTAGTCTTTCTTGCCGGAGGCCGCCATGATGTCCTCGGCGGTCGACTTCGGCACTTCTTCGTACTGCGCGAACTGCATGGTATACACGGCGCGACCCTGGCTCAGCGAGCGCAGCGTCGTCGAGTATCCGAACATCTCGCCGAGCGGCACCGAGGCACCGATGACGCGGGCGCCTGCTCGGTCCGTCATGCCGCCAACGCGGCCACGACGGGACGAGAGATCACCGATGATGTCCCCCATGTAATCGGCAGGGGTCACCACCTCGACATCCATGATCGGCTCAAGCAGAACCGCCTTGGCTTTCTTGAGGCCCTCTTTCATCGCCATCGAACCAGCGATCTTGAACGCCATCTCGTTGGAGTCGACATCGTGATACGAGCCGTCGATCAATTCGACTTTCACGTCGATCACGGGATAACCGGCAAGAATTCCCGAGTCCAGCGACTCCTTGAGGCCTGCCTCGACCGAGCTGATGTACTCACGCGGAATCGCGCCACCCACGATCCGGTCTTCGAAGACGAAGCCGGACCCCGGTTCACTCGGCTCAACATTGATCACGACATGGCCGTACTGACCGCGACCACCGGTCTGACGCACGAACTTCGCCTCGACCTTCTCAGCGCGATTTCGGATCGTCTCCCGGTACGCAACCTGGGGGCGACCGATGTTGGCTTCGACACCGAACTCACGCTTGAGTCGGTCGACGATGATCTCGAGGTGCAGCTCACCCATCCCCGAAATGATGACCTGATTCGTCTCCGGATCGGTCTGGACTCGGAACGTCGGATCTTCATCGGCCAGCTTGATGAGGCCGTTCGTGAGCTTGTCCTGATCGACCTTCGTCTTCGGCTCGATCGCGACCGCAATCACCGGCTCGGGGAAATTCATCGCCTCGAGGATGATCGGATCGCTCTCGATGCACAGCGTGTCCCCGGTCTTCACGTCCTTCAGACCGATCGCCGCAGCGATGTCGCCGGCAAACACCTCATCGAGTTCGTCACGCTTGTTCGCGTGCATCTGCAGAATGCGGCCGACACGCTCGCGCTTACCCTTCGTCGCGTTGTGGACGTAGCTGCCCGACGGCAGTGAACCCGAGTACACACGGAAGAAGGTCAGCTTACCGACGTACGGGTCGGTCGCGATCTTGAACGCCAGGGCAGAGAACGGAGCTTCATCACTAGCGTCACGCGACTCGATCGTCTCGTCGTGCTGGGGGACATGCCCCTCGATCGCCGGAACGTCGACCGGTGACGGAAGGAAGTCGATGACACCGTCAAGCAGTGCCTGCACACCCTTGTTCTTGAACGCCGAACCGCAGAACACCGGGAAGATCACACCCTTGATCGTGGCCGCACGGATGGCGTGACGGAACTCGTCATCGGACAGCTCCTCGCCCGCGAGGTACTTCTCAATCAGCTCGTCATCATGCTCGACAGCTGCCTCGAGGAGAGCATTGCGCAGTTCCTCGATCGTGTCCTTGAGACCGTCGGGGACCGGGCCCTCGGTGATGTTCGACCCCATCTCGTCTTCAAAGATGATGGCCTTGCGCTCGATGATGTCGACCATACCCGTGAAGAGCTCGCCTTCACCCAGCGGATACTGAACCGGATGGGCATTTGCTCCCAGCCGGTCCTTCATCATCCCGACGACGTTCATATAGTCCGCGCCGATACGGTCCATCTTGTTGACGAACGCAATGCGCGGGACGCCGTAACGGTCGGCCTGACGCCACACTGTCTCGGACTGTGGCTCTACGCCGCCGACCGCACAGAAGACCGCGACCGCCCCATCCAGGACGCGGAGCGAGCGCTCCACCTCAGCTGTAAAGTCAACGTGTCCAGGGGTGTCGATGATGTTGATTCGGTGCTCGGTATCGAAACGAGTCCAGTGCGCCGTCGTCGCAGCGGACGTAATCGTGATCCCGCGCTCCTGCTCCTGCTCCATCCAGTCCATCGTGGCGGCACCATCGTGCACCTCACCAACTCGGTGAACCCGACCCGTATAGAACAGGACACGTTCCGTCGTCGTGGTCTTACCGGCATCGATGTGCGCCATGATGCCGATGTTGCGTAGCAGCGGGAGTGGCGTCGTCCTGGGCATCTATCTGGATCTCTTGATTGCTTCGTTCGTGCAGCCCCCGAGGGGGCATGAAAAAAGGAGCGAGGTCTGTCTGCCACCGTCTTGCGACGAGCGGCCATCCGCGCTCCCTGGGTCGGAGAGGGCCCGTCGGCTGGTCCGGGGGCCATCGCGTTCTTGTTGTCCGTGGCCCTCTTTTGAGGCGAGGGCTTCGGTCTGCGCTTACTTCGTGTCGTTCAGTACCTCTTGGCTACCACCGATAGTGAGCAAATGCCTTGTTGGCCTCGGCCATCCGGTGCGTATCGTCTTTCTTCTTGATCGTGCTTCCCTCGCCGCGACTTGCAGCGAGCAATTCGGCCGCAAGGCGCTCGGCCATGCTCTTCTCCGATCGCCCACGTGCGAAACTGATCAACCAACGACTCGCCAGCGCTGTCCGACGCTCCGGGCGAACCTCGATCGGAACCTGATATGTCGCACCACCCACACGGCGGCTCTTCACTTCGAGTGCCGGCTTGGCATTCGTCAGTGCCGTCTCGAACACCTGGACGCCGGGCTGGCCGGAGCGCGACTCCATGATGTCGACCGCGTCATAGAAGATCCTCTCCGCCTTCGACTTCTTCCCGTCCACCATGAGGTTGTTGATGAACTTCGTGACGGACCGGGATTCGAACTTCGGGTCGGGAGGGGTTTCTCGCTTCTCAGCGCGCGAACGACGACTCATCTTCTGCCTTACCTGGGCCGCTTGGCCCCATACTTGGAGCGTCCCTGACGGCGCGCGTCGACACCGGAAGCGTCGAGCGTACCGCGGACGATGTGGTAACGAACCCCGGGAAGATCCTTAACACGGCCGCCTCGGATGAGCACGATCGAGTGCTCCTGGAGGTTGTGACCCTCACCACCAATGTAGGCAGTGACCTCGAAACCGTTCGTGAGGCGCACACGCGCGACCTTGCGAAGGGCCGAGTTCGGCTTCTTCGGCGTGGTCGTATACACGCGCGTGCAGACGCCCCGCTTCTGGGGATTCCGCTGAAGAGCTGGCGCCTTGTTCTTCTTTACCTGCGCCTTGCGACCCTTCCGCACGAGCTGACTGATGGTGGGCATTCCTACCTCACTGCACCTTAGACTGAAAAACGGCGGCCACAAACAACGCGGACGCCGGTCCGACTTAGCATGGAAAGGTAGAAACGGGTCCTGGGAGTGTCAACGGACTGGAGGCCCCTATTTCAGTGTGGTTTGAGCGGGTAGTCGATGGGAGGTCGAACCGCGCTTGCCGGCTCCCCCGCGCGCGCTCCAAGAGCACGCCCCCGGCGCGCCAATCAGAGTCTTGGTGCCGGTCCCATCGCCCTGGTTGTGGGGTCGTTCCCCACACGTGAAGTAGCGAATTGCGGGCGTCGGGCGCATCTCCGGCGCGATACATTGAAGCTTGAGAAGTGCAGGGGTCTCCGACGAGAGGAGGTTGCGTTGCGTGCAGGTGCCCGTCGGCTCTACCTCATCACCGCTGCGATCCTGACTGCTGCGATCCAGCCGCTTGCTGCCCAGCAGGGAGCGATCGCGGGTCGAGTGACCAACGCCACGACACTGGATCCGGTGCCGGCTGCCCAAATCAGTATCGTCGGGGGCGGGCCACTCGCCACCGTGTCGAGTCGACGCGACGGCAGCTTCGAGTTGCGACTCGCGGCCGGTACGTACGACCTGCTTGTGGAGGCCGCAGACTTCCCGCCGACGCGATTCGAGCGACTTACCGTGTCAGCCGGCCAGACCACGACGCGCAACCTGCCGCTTGAATCTCGCGGCTTCAGGCTGGCAGGCTTCATCGTCACGGCCTCGCGCGGGACCGTGGACACGGAAATTACTGCGCCGAGCTCCAGCCACTCGGGGTCGGCTCGTGAGATCAGCGAACGGCCGGCCGTATCACCGGTAGAGCACCTGCGGGAATCACCCGGCGTCGACATCGGCACCCACGGGCTTCAGGCATGGATCCCCACCGGCATGCTCCGAGCACCTCCGTTCCCATCAGAGACGGAGTAGAGCGTCGGCACGCTGAAGAAACTCGAGCCCGTCGATCGTGCACCGGCTGCCGGGTTAGAGAATGGATCAGCCAGCGGATCCTGAAGTGCAATGGACGCCCCCCCCATCCCGAGGTTCTGAGAGGGAAAGATCAGGAACTGATCCCCCGCGGCGAGGGGGACGGTCTTGAGTCCGATCACCTGACCAGGCAAAGGAGTGGCAAGCAAGGCGATCGTGACGATCGCGGCGCATGCCTGGAGTCGGAACGCGAGACGGATCATGGGACCCTCCAGTTGAAGTATCTGCATCCAAGACACGTTCAAGCCGGTGGGAATGTGACGATGGCAGGGTGCCACTGCGGTTAGCCGCCCAGCAACTCAAGCACACGGTCGGCCAGGGCTCCAATGGCCTCCATATTCCGGCCGCCCTCGGTCAGCAGCACATCGGCATGTGCGCGAGATGGTTCCACGAACATGTCGTGCATCGGCTGGACGCGATCCAGGTGCTGTTGCTCTACCTTTTCCCTATCCCTGCCGCGCTCAACGGTGTCCCGGGCGATCCGTCGGGCGAGGCGCTGCTCAGGCGTGGTGTCAATGAACACGCGAAGGTCCATGAGCACCCGCAGACGCTCCTCGAAGAGCGTCAGCATGCCTTCCACAATCAGCACCGGTGCGGGAGTGACCACGATACCTGCGATTCCCCGGGTCTGCGAGACATAGTCGTAGTCGGGCATGTCCACCGTGCGCCCTGCCCCGAGCGTAGCGATGTGCTCGACCAGCAGGGATGTCTCGAGCGAGTCAGGGTGGTCGACATTGACCTCGACTCGTCGGTCGAACGGCATGTGAGACAGGTCGTAGTAATACGCGTCGTGACTGAGCGTCGCGGTACGACCCGGACCGAGAAGTCGAGCCAACTCCCGCACGACCGTCGATTTACCCGAGGCACTTCCACCTGCGACTCCGACCACGATCCTGTTCACCTGCGACTCCCGTTATGCCGCTGTCGCGGTCTCCAAGCCACCGGTTCATTCCCAAACGAACACGGCCCGGATCGCAAACGCGACCCGGGCCGAATCCTGAAGCTCCGAAGAAGTCCCGGCTACTTGAGCCCGGGGATCTCGTCACCCTCGATGCCGAGGCCAGGTACCAGCTCACCCGGCTCACCCAGAGGGCCGATCTCCTCATCGTAATACGACTGCTCGACCATGAACTCGACGTTCGAGTATCGGTGGATACCCGTTCCCGCCGGAATCAGGT
>JAKMDG010000164.1 GCA_022428035.1 Longimicrobiales bacterium | reverse complement strand
AGGTAACCTGATGGGTCGGCTATTCATTCTGAGTGCGCTGACGATTGTCGGCGCGGCCTGCTCCTCGAGTGAGATCACGCTCGGTGGGGCCCTTGACGTCACCATTTCGTCGAATGCGCCCGTGAGTGCCTCCGACAGTCTCACACTCGACTACATCGTCATCGGTCGAAGCTTGGCGGGTATGGAAATTCGTTGGGGTGACAGTCAGGTGGATTCCGTCTCATTCCTCGGCGCACAAAGCGCGGGAGGGAGCGAGTCGCACCTTTACGATTCGGCGGGTACCTACACCATTCAAGCGACCGTGATCGACCAGCTCCAAGGATCCGATGTAGCCGAGCTTTCGGTGACCATCAACCCATGATCGTGCGCTTCGGATCTTGCTTGCCCTCGTCAGGAAGGACTTTGATTTTAAAGGCGGTAGACAATCCCGCCTTCCCTCGTTCGCTTTCTTGGTTCGATGCGTGCGTCAACCGCGCGAAAGCGAGCATTTTACAGCCCTCAAAAAGAGGTAGAAGGAATGAATAGGTTCGTTACAGCCATGGGCAGATTGGCCGCCGCAATTGCGGTGGCTTCTGTTCTGGTGGCGTCCCCAGTCGCGGCTCAGACCGGTACGGTCACGGGCACGATCACGGACGCCTCCAACAGCGCGGGCATCCAGTCCGTGCAGGTGTATCTTGTTGATACCGGCCTCGGTACGCTGACCAACGCGACCGGCCGGTTTCTCATTCTCAACGTCCCCGCGGGCAGCTACACGCTGCGCGCCGAGCGTCTCGGATACGCGACGCAGGACATCCAGGTCAGTGTTTCTGCTGGCGGTACCGTCGCGCAGAATTTCCTGCTGGAAAGTGAGGCTCTCGGCCTCGACGAGATCGTCGTGACGGGTACGGCTGGTGCCTCCCGGCGTCGCGAGATCGGCAACACGATCGCCTCGGTCTCCGTGGCGGACATCGCGGAGCCGCCGGCAAACGTCGATGCCCTGCTCCAGGGTCGAGTTGCCGGGATGACGGTCTTCAACTCATCCGGTAACGCAGGTTCCGGAGCGCGGATCCGACTCCGCGGCAACGTCTCGGTCGCGCAGAGCAACCAGCCGCTCATCTATGTTGACGGCGTCCGGATTCGCTCGACCTCTTTCGACAAGAACGTGCCGCCGACCGGTTACCCGGGTCGCTCGGGTAACGACGTCGCGAGTCCGCTGAACAGCATCAACCCTGCCGACATTGATCGGATCGAGGTTATCAAGGGTGCTGCGGCCACGACGCTTTATGGTACCGAGGCTGCGGCGGGTGTCATTCAGATCTTCACGAAGCGCGGTCACACGGGCGCCCCACAGTGGGTCGCGTCGATCGAGCAGGGTGTCTCTCAGATGGGTGCGTTCGGAGTCGACAACTCCATTCGTAACGACGTGAGTGCCGCCGGCGGTACGCCGGAGTACATGTTCATCGACCCATGGCTCCGAAATGCCTGGCAGCAGCGCTACTCACTGTCCGTGTCTGGTGGTGGTGATGCCCTTCAGTACTTCGTCTCCGGCTCGATGGAAGACGACGAGGGTGTGCTTCCGAACGATGCTGAGCAGAAAGCGACGATTCGTGGAAACTTCACGTTCTCCCCGGCGGAGAACCTCCAGTTGCAGTGGAACACGTCGTTCATGAATGACGCGTTCACGAACACCGCGGCGGGGAATAACGCGCACGGCCTGACGCTCAACGTCTTCCGTCGCACCGCGAACTACTTCGGTAACGAAGAAAAATCGAACCTGGACCTGCTCCTCGGTCAGACGATTTCGACGCAGATTGATCAGCTGATCACCGGTGGTACCGCGACATACACTCCCTTCGCGAACTTCACCAACCGGCTCAACATCGGGTACGACCTCGCCCAGCAAAACAACCGGAACCTCCGTCCGTTCGGCTTCGTCCGGGCGCCGGATGGCATCCTGTCCGACGGGCGCTCCGAGTTTGAGACGCTGACGGTCGATTACGTCGGCACACTCAGCTTCGGTCTCGGCGAGAGCGTCAACTCCTCGCTCTCCTTCGGTGGTCAGTCCATCACGGAAGAAATTCAGCGCACCACCGCCTACGCCGAAGATTTCCCCGGTCCTGGTGACCCGACGGTCACCACCGGTGGTACGCGACTTGGCTTCGAGCAGCGCCAGCGTGTGGTCAATGCGGGATTCTTCGTGCAAAACGTGCTGGACCTGAGCAACAAGTACTTCTTGACGGCCGGATTCCGTGTGGACGGTAACTCGGCGTTCGGTAGCGACTTCGGCCTCCAGTTCTACCCGAAGCTCTCCGCCTCCTGGGTGGTATCCGATGAAGATTTCTGGGGTGACAAGGGTCAGCTGAAACTGCGCGCCGCGTGGGGTCAGTCAGGTCGTGCGCCGGGTGCGTTCGACGCCGTGCAGACGTACCAGGGTGTGGGCTGGGGTAACTCACCTGCATTCTACCCGGGCGTTCTCGGTAACCCCGACCTCGGTCCGGAGCGGACCGCTGAGTTCGAGTTCGGCTTCGACGGAAGCTTCTTCTCGGACCGTATGCAGGTGGACTTCACCTACTACGACCAGAAGACGACGGACGCGCTGTTCGCAGTGCGCCAGTCGGCGTCGATCGGATTCGGCGCCTCGCAGTTGGAGAACGTCGGTGAGATTGGTAACAAGGGTATGGAGATCACGCTCAACACGGTCGTCTTGGAAGGCGACGTCTGGGCATGGGATCTCGGTGGTTCGTACTCCAGCAACAACTCCAAAGTCGGTCTTCCGGACGAAGTTCCGGAGTTCTCGACGGGCGGCGGATGGATCATTGATGGCCAGCCCGCCCCGGTCATGTACGGTGAGTGCGTCACGAACCCCGATGCGCTCGCGGAGCCGGTCGTCGACGACGAATGCGTCATCGGACCGAACTCGCCTACCGACATCTTCGCTCTGAACACCTCCGTGACGCTGCCAGGCGGACTGCGCCTCAGCGCCCGTGGAGAGTACCAGGGCGGTCATTACGTCCCTGCCGGCGTCGCGCAGAATGCTGTGCGTCGCTCCGTGGTGTGGGCCGGCTGCAACGAGGTGTACAACATCGCTGGTGAGGCGCCGCTCCGTGCGACGTCACCCGGTCGGGCCAATCTGACCGCGCTTCAGCGCGCGAAGTGTGACCCCGGTCTGACCGACGGGGACTACTG
>JAKMDG010000100.1 GCA_022428035.1 Longimicrobiales bacterium | reverse complement strand
TCCTGCCCATGCGAGGGCATACACGCTGTCGCGCTCGAGAGCGCTCTCGAAGAGCTCTGCCGCGCACCGAAATCCGTCACCGGATCCATGCCTGAATCTTCAGCGTTGTGGACTTCGGTTACGTCGGCTCTCGCGTTGCTGCCACCAGGCAGTGCGCCAGGGACATGGCCCCTGGATCCGGATGACCGAGGCTCCGGTGGCCATGGGTGCGAGCACGGCCGAGTTTTGGCAGCAGATCAGCAGTGGACTGTGCAGCAGTCAGGGCGGCGCTTGCAGCCTCCTGCAAAGCCTGCTGAAGGTCTGCACCAGCCCGCAGCCTGGCCTGGAGCTGCACGCTGAACGGCTGAAGTGCATCTACCATGGTTTTGTCCCCTGGCACAGCGTGGCCAAGCTGCATCACCGCCTCCAGGGCGGCTTCGAAAGCTGCCGCAATGTCAGTGGCCTCCGGGGCCGGGGCCTCGGCCAGGGCTTGGCCCGCTGCCAGAAGAGCGCCCCCCCACAGGGCGCCAGAGGTACCACCTCCATGGTCAGACCAGGCCTCACCAGCCTCCATCAGCACGTCTCCGATGCCGCAACCCCGCTCCATAGCGCGGCTGGCGCTCTCCCTGGCACCCCGAATGCCCCGCACCATGCCCAGGCCATGGTCCCCATCACCGGCGATCGCATCGAGGCGGCCGAGTTCCTCGGCATGTGTGTTCAGGGCCTCCTCCACGGCCTCGATTCGCGCCAGCAGGGTGCGCTGTGACGGCGTCAGGGCGCTGGGCTCAAAGGTCGTGTCCAGTTCCGCCTGTCTGCCGTCCGGCTGTTCTGCTGAAGTTGCTGGCAGGCTGCTGGTGAAGGACCCACGCCGGTAGGCGGCACTGTCCGCCGCCGCATTCCAGAAGCCTTCGAGCTCCTCATCCACCCAGAAAAGGGTGAGTGAGACGCCGGCCATGTCGAGGCTGGTGACCAGTTCGCCGCACTCGCAGTCGGCCATCACCACCCCCGCCTGCTGTAGCTGCTGGCTCACGGCAGCGAAGAGCACAAACAGTTCTTCGTATTTGAAGGTTCCCAGGCCGTTAAGCAGCACCACCACTCTTTGCCTGTCTGCGGGAATGTCCGCTGGGCGTTCGGGCAGCAGCCGGTCCAGGAGCATCGTCGCCAGGGTGTCCGCGTCCGTGAGCGGACCCTCTGAGAGTCCCGGCTCGCCATGCAGACCCATACCGATGGCCATGCGACCATCGGGGACCTCAAAGAGTGGGTTGCTGGCTCCCGGTAATGTGCAGCCGCTGAAGGCCACGCCCAGCGTGCGGGTGTGTGCGTTGGCCTTCTGGGTCAGCCGCTCGACCTCATCCAACGCCAACCCGGCCTCGGCCGCGGCGCCAGCCACCTTGTAGACGGCCAGACCACCGGCGATGCCTCGTCGCAGTTCGGGGTGGTCCGCAGGCGCGCTGGCGATGTCATCGGTGACCGTGACGATCCGCACATCGATTCCCCGGCGGCGCAATCGCTCCGCCCCAAGGCTGAAATGCAGCACATCGCCCGCGTAGTTGCCGAAGGTCAGAAGCAGGCCCGCCCCTCGCTCCACTGCTGATCCTACCCGCACCACCTGACCAGCCGAGGGCGAGGCGAAGATGTTGCCGCACACGGCTGCTGACGCCATGCCCCGGCCCACCAGGCCGGCAAAAGCCGGGTAGTGACCTGAGCCCCCGCCGACCACGACACCCACCTGCCCGGGCGGAAGCGCTGCCCGCCGCATCACCCCGCCTTCGATGCGGCTGACGTGGCGCGGGTGGGCGGCGGCGAATCCGTCAATCGCCTTACCGGCAAAGTCTGCTGGATCCAATAGTAGATAGCTCATGGCGCAACGTATCTGAAGTGATGCAGTGGCGCACCGCGTCGGATCCTCATCCTCAGACGATTCGATACAGTCAATCGATGAGTGTTTCGGAATGGTCACAGAACGAGGTTCCCGTGCGCGCGCACGCAGGCAGGAGGGCGCGATACGTGATTTGGATGGCCACGCGGGCGTAGGACCCCCTCGGTCGCGCCGGATCCCTTGGCCCTTCTGGCGCCTGTTCTAGCTTCCTGCCATGCAAACTGCCCCCGACGACATCGAGCTGGAGGACGCCTCGCCGGAGGTGTCCAGCGACGCCCATCTCCTCGAGGCCCAGATTCGTGCCGCTGTCGAGGTCCTCGAAAAGATCGTGGAGGATCGATCGGTCCTGGCGCACGCTGATCAGGCCGACCAACGCCGCCTGATCCACGCGGCGGGCAGGGTCTGGAACCCCGACGAGACGCGGCGACGTCAGCTGACCAGGGCCTTGGCCAAGAAGCGCAAAGCGGAGGCCAAGCGTCGCAGAGAGGAGGTCCTGAACCACACCGGGATTCGGACCCTTCGGAGTCGGCCCACGTACACGACGCCCAACGTCTACCCACCAGCGCTACCCAATGAAGTAGTGTCCGCGTTCCACACGACGGCGGACGCGGGGCCTCAGGCCTCGGATGGAGGCGTCGGGCGGCAGCACTGCTACTGCTGCAAGGGCCCGTTCACCGAGCTCCATCATTTCTACGATCAGATGTGCCCGTCCTGCGCAGAGCTGAATTATCGGAAGCGGGGGGAGCTAGCGGATCTCACGGGTCGAGTCGCGCTCCTCACCGGCGGACGGGTGAAGATCGGCTATCAGGCGGGCATCAAGCTCTTGAGGTGCGGGGCCGATCTGATCGTGACCACGCGCTTTCCGCGGGACGCCGCCGCCCGTTACGCCAGAGAAGAGGACTTCGCCGACTGGGGCCATCGCCTCCAGATCTACGGACTGGATTTGCGGCATACCCCCAGCGTCGAAGCGTTCTGCGCGGAACTCCTCGCCACGCGTGACCGGTTGGACATCATCATCAGCAATGCGTGCCAGACGGTGCGGCGTCCACCCGAGTTCTACGCACACATGATGGAGGAGGAAGCGGCTGCCCTGAATGAACTCCCGGGGCATATCCAGGACGCGCTTTGCGCACCCCTGCGAACCGACGTCCCTGGCCTGACCCACGCTCCCCAGCTGTCTCAGATCCCGCTGCTCATGGAGGAGCGGGAGACGCGCCAGGCACTCTTCCCTGCGGGCGAACTCGATCAGGATCTGCAACAGGTAGATCTGCGCGAGACCAACTCGTGGCGCATGCTCATGGCGGACGTGCCGACCGTGGAGCTTCTGGAGGTACAGCTGGTCAACGCCGTCGCACCCTTCGTCCTGAACGCCCGTCTCAAACCGCTCATGCTGCGCACCGGCAACCGGGACAAACACATCGTGAACGTGTCTGCGGTGGAGGGTCAGTTCTATCGGAACGCCAAGACCACGCGACACCCACATACGAACATGGCCAAGGCGGCGTTGAACATGATGACGCGGACCTCGGCGACCGATTATTACAACGATGGGATCCACATGAATGCCGTGGACACCGGTTGGGTGACAGATGAAGACCCGGCCGCGATTGCGGCGAGGAAGACCGAGATGCACGGCTTCCATCCGCCGCTCGACATCGTCGACGGCGCCGCGCGCATCGTTGATCCGATCATCAGCGGTATCAACACCGGCCAGCACCTTTGGGGGCAGTTCCTGAAGGACTACATACCGACAGATTGGTAAGGTACGCCTGACGTGAAACCGAATGGGTACCAGCCTCCAGGACCACCGACGGGTCTCAGCGCCTGATCTGCTCCAGAGCCTCGGCGGCGGTCATGTTCTCCCTGTGCGCTGCCCGCCGATCCCAGCGCATGGCCTCTTCGTAGTCCTGGTCGATGCTGAGGACCAGGTCGTACGCGGAGCCCATCCACGAGACGACGCTTGAGCGGTGCACCGCCTGCCACTTCGATGATGCACGGTATCACGTGCCGCGCGTGCCACCCGCCCGGCAGCGGGTCTGAGTGTGCCCGGGGTTCACGGGGGACTTCCATCAGGAGGTAGTGGGACGGTAGGCCGGGCGGAGAAGCTGCTCTCCGGTGGGAGCCAACGCTGAACAAGAATGAGGCGGCGCGAATGTCGCTCGCGCCGCCTCATGTGGGCCGCAGCGCCGATTCCTGCGTCCTGAGGAACAGTCCTAGAGGAACCGCACCTCGCCGGACGCTACGTCGTACATGGCGCCGACGATCGCGATCTCGCCCTGCGACTCCATCTCGGCGAGCACCTCGCTCTGTGCCCGAATGGCGTCGATCGTGGCGTGCACGTTGGCCACAGCCACGGCGTCTACGAAGCCGGGATCCTGAGCGTCCATGTTCTCGGCAACCTGGTCGACTACTGGCTCGATCTTGTTCACGAGCGCGGTGAGGTTCCCAAGGCGGGCCTTGCCGATGGCGCCCTTCACAGCGCCGCATGCGGTATGGCCCATGACCACGATGGCCTTCGAGCCCGCCAGCTTGCACGCGAACTCCATGCTCCCCAGCAGGTCCTCGTTGACGATGTTGCCGGCGACACGTGGGGTGAAGATGTCACCGATGCCCTGGTCGAATACGGTCTCGACTGGAACACGTGAGTCGATGCAGCCGAGCACGACGGCGTAGGGGAACTGCCCCGTAGCGGTCGCAGCGATCTGGTCGGGGTACGACCGCTGCAGTGCCTGACCGTCGAGGAACCGGCGATTGCCGGTCTTCAGCATATCGATCGCGTCCGATGGACTGGTGGCGGCCTGAGACTCTGCGGTCTGGGTGCTCGATACAAGCGGGGTCATGTCAGAAGCTCGTGGAAGAATGTTGGTTGATGGGAAAGTGGGACTGCGAGCTCGGGGCTCAGACCCCGACCAGATCGGACGATTCCACGAGAGCGTGGCCATCGTCGTCCGTCGAGTCCTTGGATACCGGGGTCGACAGGTCACCGTTCAGGTAGCGCTCCAGCCACTCGGCGCATTCGTCGAACGTGTCGAAGCAGTACTCAGCTGGCACGAGATTCGGGATGAGGCGGATGTTCTCAGCCAGGTCGCGCGGCTGACCGTGAATATCCGTGAGGGCCACGCGGATATTGTTGTCGTTCAGATACATGATCGCGTCTTCGAGGGCATAGAGCCCGGACTGGTCCATGTACGGGACCTTGTCGAAGCGGAGGACGACGACCGCCAGATCCGGGAAGCGGGTCATCAGCTCCTGGAAGCGGTTCGCGAAGCCGAAGAAAAGCGGGCCATCCAGGTGCTTGATGAAGACTTCGTCACCTCGGCGCGCGATGAGGTCACCCTCGTCGGCCCATGGCAGCTCCCGCGAGAACTCCTTGAGCGGCGCGATTACGGTACGGTGCTCAATGACGTCGGAGATGTTTTTCATGAACAGGAGCGCAGCGAGCACCACCCCGGCCGCGACTGCGACGAGGAGGTCGACGAACACGGTGAGCAGAAGGACGATCACCATCACCGCGGCATCGGCGCGCGGAACTTCGAGCAGGTGGCGCAGTCCTTTGTAATCCACGATCCCGATACCGACGGTGATCAGGATACCGGCGAGTACCGCGTTCGGAATCTGCCCCACCAGAGATCCGAGTCCGAGCAGAACCGCGAGAAGGAAGGTTCC
>JAKMDG010000053.1 GCA_022428035.1 Longimicrobiales bacterium | reverse complement strand
CCGTCCAGATGTCCTGATAACCCGACCGACCAGAGTAGAAGGCGATGGTGCGCCCGTCGGGGGAAAGGCGAGCAGCCCGCTCGTCATGATCGTCACTCGTGATCCGTCGAACACCCGTCTGCTCGATCGCCGCGTCTACAGGGCCAGTGATGGAGGCATCGACGATCCAGAGATCACTCGCGGCCGAGTAAAGAATCTGCGTACCGTCGTTCATCCAGACGGGCGATGATGCCCCGCGCGCGAGGAGTCTCGGCTCGCCGCTGTCCACGTCCACCAGAAAGATGCCCGAGGCTCCCGGCGCAGACGCTGTAACGGCTACGGTTTTCCCGCTGGGCGAGAGGGCTGCCTGCCTCGCACCCGTGGCGTTCGTAAAGATGTTCTCCCAGGTGAGTGGCAAGTCGGCGCCCTCCTGCGCGTGCGCCTCCATCGTGACGCAGGCGCACGACGCGAGGACCGCGGGCAGGATGGCGAGGCCGCGTCGAATCATGATGGAGGGCATGGCTTACGACACCGGTCGACCTTTCGGGAGCATCTTCACGGCCCAAAGGCCCGAGTTCGTGTCGCTGAAGAAGACATGACCCTTGAAGGGCTGTGCACCCCACACCATGGTCGAGTTCGGCGTGTACCCCGCGGGCGACGCGGACTTGAAGACGGCGATCTCACGACCCTGGGTGTAGAGGTTTCCCATCAACTCGCCGCTTACGTCGACCATGCGGACGCCGCCTTCGTAGTAGGCCTGGTACAGGACGTCGTCCTCGACCCACATGTTGTGCGTCCCGAACTCCGGGACCTGGTAGCGGGCGACCATATGGGGGTTCTCCGGATCCGTGAAGTCGATGATCTGGATGTAGCCGCGCGTGACGAGCGGGATCCCGCCAACGCCAGTCTCCGGGTCATACTGGTCTGCGTATGATCCCATCGAACGGGGATAACCCGCCCAGGCCAGGCCGCTCCGGTTCATGATCTCGTCGCCGAGGAATAGATACGTCTTCCCGGTCGATTCGGAGTAATAGGGGAACGTGGCGTGCGTCGAGCCGGACGGCGTCGGGTAGTTCGTGACGAAGACGGGATTCTCCGGGGAGCCACCCCAGCGTCCGTTGCCGACGTCCACGACCACGACTCCGGTACCCCACTCAGACGAGAAGGCGAGTCCGTTGGCGACCCACACGTCGTGAGTCCTGCTGTCCGGGTGGTTGTACTCCGAGACATAGCGAGGGGCATAGATGTCTGTCATATCGATGATGACGAACTTGTCCCCGTCGGACAGTGCATAGAGGTAGTCGTCGGTCGCGAACATGTTATGCACCCCACCGGTGATCCCATCCTCGTACACCGTGGCGACCTTCGGCTGGCTCGGGTCGGCCATGTCGACGATCACGAGGCCGTTGCGACGATTGGTGGCCCCTTCCCTGGAGAGCACGGCATACCGTCCGTCCGGAGAGGCCTTCACATCGTTGACGGTCCGGGCATCGACCTGGATGGAGTCGTACTTCACCGGTGCGGCCGGATTGGTCACATCGTAGAAGAAGGCATACCCACCCGAGACCTTCGATCCGGTGATGACGTAGTCGCGACCATCTGTGCCCTCAAGGGCCCAGAGGTCTGTCGTGCGATACCAGTCCTCCGCGCCGTGCCCCACGACCTCGAGTTCCTGGACGACGTCACGGGGCTTGGCGTGGAATGAGTGCCGAGCGCTCACGGTACCTGCGGTTGCGGTCACCGTGTGGATCCCGGGTACGTCGGCCACGTACGATCCGCGTTCGTTGATTTGGCCGGTCGCCGCGACTCCGAGCATGCCTTCCGTCGCGGTGTAGGCATGGGACCAGAGTACCGGGATGTCGTCGCGCTCCGTGCCGGAGGCATCGCGCACGGTGGCCTCGAAGTGGATGACGTCGCCCGTACGCGCCTCTGCTGGACCGCCATCGAGATCCAGCGTGATCTGTGGTAACGCCTCGACGTCGTAGGCGAGGGACGCGGACACACCCGCGAACGAGGCGGTGATTGTGGCCCGACCGGCCGCCACACCGGTGACGTTTCCGAACCCGTCTACCCTCGCGATCGCTGGAGCGGACGATTGCCACGTCACGCCCGGGTCGGGGCGATGGGTACCGTCAGCATGCAGTGCCTGGACGCCGTGCCCGATCGTGGTGCCCTCGAAGAGTGCGTCATGCGCCGCAGAGAGCAGAACCTCAGTCACGACGGGCCACTCGACGACGATCGGTACCGTCACCGACATGGGGGAGACACCTGAACGGGCACTGACGACGAGGGTCGCGATGATCTCGAACTCACCCTGAGCGAGGCCTTCGACGAAGCCATCACCCACACGTACCGAGTTGCGGGGACCGACCACTCGGAGCGGCACTTCGACCGTCGAGCCTGAGGCATCGACCGCTGTCACGGAGAAGGCAACCCGCTCGCCGAGCGCGATCACGACGCGATCGGCGCTTGGCACCAGACGAGTTACCTGCGCGGCGTCCTGACCGGACGCAGAGCCTGGCGCCACGGTGGAGAGCAGAAGGGTGAGCATGGCGACGGCAGACAGGGGCGTACGCTTCATGAGAGGTCGCTGCTGGATTCCAGGAGACATGTCTTCCGGGATTCCTGTTCGAGGTAATGGGGGCGCCTGAGCGCCGGTGATCAGTTCGTCGGGAGCTCGAGCACGTCGAGTTCGGCAACGAGCGCAATCTGTGCTCCGTCCGGGCTGACGGCGAGACGGGACAGATTGACGTGCAGATCAGAGAAGTCGGCGATTTCTTCCCACGGCGCTTCGGGCTCGTACCTTCGGGCGAAGATGCGAGCGCCGTCCGCCATCAGAAGGACGCGGTTCGGTGTCCAGGCATGGAAATCGCCGTTGGACACGGTCGCGGTGATCGGCTCGGGCGCTCCGCCATCGCCGGGTAGTCGCATGATCGTTGTCGACCCATCATCATGCTGCTGCACATAGGAGACGTCGAACGTGCCGGGGATGTTATGAATCGAGCGGCCGATGTTTTCTGTCACGATCCGCGCCCGGCCGGTTCGGAGATCACCCACCTGCAGTGTGGCTGGATTTCCGAGTACGAACATCACGATGGTCGAATCGTCGACCCACTTGTGATACCCGACCGGTGCGACGTCCGGCAGGATCACGGAAGAGTTCAGGCCATCGAGGCTGAACTGCCACAGGCGCTGGGTGGAGTCGGCTTCGACACGAACCACGGAGACCCCGGAGCCGTCGGGGAGTACCGTCGCCGAGTATTCGCTCTCGGGCGCGCTGCGCGTGATCTGCGTGACACGCCCACTCGCGAAGTCGTAGCGCCAGATATCCGACTGGCCGCTTTGCTGATCGTTCGCGGTGTACCAGAGGCCAGATCCGTCCGGAGTGAAGGACGGCTGATTGTCGTAGTCGGGACGCTGTGTCAGGTTGACCGGCCGCCCGATGGACGGCAGCCCACCCGGCCCGGTGGAGAGGTCGGCCACCAGGATATCCGCGTCGCGAGGCGGTACGAAGGCCGCCGCTTCGACCTCTGGTTCGGGTGCTTCGTCACCGCCACCACTGCTGCACGCCGCTGTGAGTAGAAGGAGTCCAGCGGTCATCACAGCAGCCGGACGTGCGGACCGTATCATGTGGCGGCCGGTCACGACTGCAGGGATGCGATGAGGGATGCGCAACTGCCCGGTGCGCCTCCGCTGCCCAGTACAAGCCCGAGGAAGCGGGGCAGGAATCCGTCGAGGTCCTGACCGCCCGAGCCGAGGACACCGCTTTCAGCGAGGTCGAAGAGCTCCTGCTCACCGGGAAAACGCACGATGCTGCGTTCTGCTCTCTTGCGCCACTCGAGATAGGTGTCGTTCGGGCCAAAGACCATTTTGTGCAGGTTGATGCATGGCGCGAGCATGTTGAATGTCGCGAAATATTCCCAACGAAGTCCACGCAGAGCCTCCTCGTTCTCGACGAGATCCGGCACGCCCTGGAGGAGCGCACGTGCATCCTCGGGGACGAGGCCGGCGCGCGACTTGCTCGCCGCGGACAACGCGGCTTCTCTCGCCCACGCTAGCGATTCAGCCCGCTGGATCTCACCCAGCTGCTCATAATATGCGCCGAGCGCGTCACCGCCTGTTCTCGTGAGCTCTACCCCGATGAGGTTGTCCAGCAGTGTCGGGCCCTGGTCGATGAGCAGAAAACCGGTGGCAATCAACTCGCGCAGGGTATCCTCGGCTCCGGCGGAATCCCCATCCGACATCAGCACTGCGGCACGGGCGACCTGGGCGAGCGCGGCGGTGCGGAACGCCTGAAAGCGCGGCGACGGCAGTGCCTGGAAGGTCAACGAGTCCGGGAATGGTAGAGCCCAGCGTCCCGTCACGATATCGGCGGCCTCGGCCGTTGCGAGTAGATGAAACTCGGCGTGCGCGGGGTGTTCGGCCGCCTGACGCAGTGCATCCTGCTCGGACTCGGAGAAGTCGGAGAAGGGGCGGCGTAGGAGGTCTCCTGCGACTCGGTCCGAGATTGGATCGGGGAACCAAGCCAATGCGTACGTCGTGGTTGGCTCGGCCTCCATCGGTTCCGGCTCGCCGGTGAAGCCGACGAACGCCACGTTGTGGAGGGCGGCTCCAGCGGCTTCCTCACTTACGGAGGGGTCCTTGTCGACGTCGTAACGGCGGAGCACCTCCGCGCCGCCCGCCATTTCCTGAACGCCGAGGAAGGTTGGAACAGCGATCTCCGTAAGGATCGGACCGATCGCGGTGGTCACCGCGATCGTCGCGATGGGCCCGAAGCCGAGGACGAAAAAAACGATGACCGCGACTCCTGCGCTCTGGAACAGCCCACCTCTTCCTCGCTCGCCAGAGCCCAGCGCTACGGCCTCACCGGCTTGATCAAGTCGGTCGTTCCAAGCGGATGACTCGATATGGATCCGATTCATACCCTCCTGAGCATTCCAGTCGCTCTGAAGGCCGCGAACGACACTGCTCTGACGCAGTGTGAAAAACGCGCCCAGGACGGTCAGTATGAAAGACGGCGCCACAGTGACCAGCCAGATTCCGGACGGGGTCACAGAGCCTCGTGCCGCGAGCAGGATCGCAACCCCGAAGCCGACGAGGAGCCAGACGGAGGCTGCGAGTAGGAGCAGCCCTCCCAGCAACCGACTGCGGATCACCCGCTTCTGGCGTACCTCGTCGAGCAAGGCGAAGTGGCGCTTACCCTGAATGAGGAAGCCCGTATCCCGGCCGACATCCGTCGTTACTTCGAGGATGGTCAGCACGCCGTATCCGAGCTCAGCCGCTGCAGCGGCCCCGCGCGCAATCATCCAGAGCTGGGCGAAGGCGAAGATGACCAAGACCCCGCCGACAGCTGCGATCGTCATGCCGAGCTCCCAGTTGTCCTCCATGGGGCCCAGTGAGTAGAACGGCTGCTCGGCCGCGAGAGCCCAGAGTAGCGGAAGCACGAGAATCAGGCTCCCGGTCCAGCTGAGCCCGATCCCTCTCCAAAGTGTGCCTTGTAGTCCCTCGGTTCCTGGTGGGGGCCACGAAAGCGGCGGCGCGGCAGATGGGATTATCCCGGACGTGGCGTCGTTGCTCATCGCCTTCTCTTGCTTCGGTGACCGCGTGTTCGGGTTGTGGTCAAGATACATCGTCTTTCGTTGACGTGCCCCGTTTTTGTCTGTCGGGGCGGGGACGCCGCACGCGGTTGTCACAAGCGAGTCACCCCGAACGTTGCAGGGAGTAGTGAATGGCTTCCCCCGACGGAACGTTGATGTGTAAGGAAATCCATCTGAAACGGTTGGCACTGGTCCTGGCGGTAGGGGTTGGATCGAGTGCTTGTGACAGCGTTGGGCTGAGGGGCGGACCTGAGAGCCAGCTAGAGGAAAATCAGGCACAATGGGCGTCGCTGTCGCTGACCTCGTACGAATACGTTCTGAGGCGTGGGTGCTTCTGTTCGCCTGCCTTCATCGGTCCTGTGCGGGTGCGAGTGGAGGGGGGTGCGGTCACGCGGCGCACGTACGTCGAACTCATGGAGCCTGTCCCAACCGAGCCGGGGCAGGGGTTCCCCTCCGTTGGCGGGCTGTTCGACATCATTGCGCGTGCCTATGAACAGGATGCTCATCGCGTGGTTGTGACGTATGACGTGGAGTCGGGGGTGCCGCTCGATGTATTCATCGACTTCGAGGCCAACATCGCCGATGAGGAACTCAGCTTCACCATTGAGGTCCTCCCGGTGCCGTTGCCGTGAGGCGAGGCTCCGGTTAACCGAATGGGCTTGAGCTGTCCGTTCCGGTTGAGACGTTCGGCCGATTCCGCCTCGGAGGTAGGGCTGATTGATCCGTTAGAGGCTCGGCAAAGGCACTTCACCTCTCCAGGTTCGTCGTCAGAACCCTATATTTTCTCAGCCGGTTCGACCGTTAGGGTCGACCACACGCGTTTAGGGGGGGATCACTTGGTCGCACACGATTCGTCGCGGCGTCTTGCGACCGTCACCGTGCCGGCCCCCGATCTTCGCCCGAAGCCTTTTCTGCGCCACGCTTCGGGTGACGCTCGGGGCTTCTGGGCGAGGGGTGAGCGCTGGGTGGCACATCGTGGTGTCACGGTCGAACTCGTTGCAGATCGGTCGGCTGGTGGCGATCGGTTCGGTGTCAGCGCGGACGTTGCTCGTGATGTCGCCCGCCGGGCGCTCCTCCCCAGCGGAACGGCACGAGCCCCACGTGTTCAGTTCTACGGGGGCTTCTCCTTTCGCTCCGACCATGAGGCTGCAGGTGTCTGGGCCGACTTTCCGGATGGCCTGTTCCAGCTCCCTGCCGTCGAGCTCGAGGGAGACGGCTCCGGTGATGCGTGGCTTCGTGTCCGAGCGCTCGTCGATGCGGATGCAGGAGACGAGATCTTTCAGCGGCTACGCACCGAGGCCGAGTCTCTGCGGGCCGAGCTTGCATCTCGCGCGGACTTCGAAGGCTCATCAGATCGTGTCCCGGGTCGAGCGACCGCGACCGAACGGGCCATCTGGGAGGCTGCCGTCGATGCGTCCCTTGGGGCGATCCGGTCAGGAAGCATCTCGAAGGCCGTGCTCGCCCGCACGATGGATGTGGAGCTGGAGGGCCGTGTGGATCCGGTCGACGTGGTCGCTCAGCTATGGGAGGTCAATCGTGGCAGTCACGTCTTCCTCTTCGAGCCGGCTCCCGGCTCGGCGATCGTCGGTGCCGCGCCCGAGACGGTGGCGACCCTCCGCGACGGGGTCTTTCATGCGACGGCCGTCGCGGGCTCGATACGTCGAGGAGAGACACCGCGGGAGCAGGCCGAGCTTGCCGCCAGACTTCTCGCATCGAACAAGGATCGGGCAGAGCAGCGCATCGCCCTCGACGACATGGTCGCTCGACTGGAGACTGTAGCGCATCAGATTCGCACCGACCCTCAGCCGCACGTCCTGACCCTGGCGCGTATCCAGCACCTGGAGACGGAGATTCGCGCCTCGGTCCCTGCGGGAGTCGGCGTTCTGGACCTGGTTCGCCTCCTCCATCCGACCGCCGCTGTCTGCGGTCTGCCCCGCGATGCCGCGATGGCGTTTCTCGAGCGCGAGGAACCGTTTGAGCGCGGCTGGTATGCGGGGCCCGTCGGATGGTTCGACGCTGAAGGAAATGGTGTGTTCGCTCCTGCGCTGCGCACAGGCGTGTCCACGGGTTCGGGGTGGAGGTTGTTCGCTGGGGCTGGCATTGTGGAGGGATCGGTGCCGGCCCTGGAATGGGAGGAGACCGGCATCAAATTCGAGCCGATGCTCGACGCGCTGCGCGGGGCCGGCGCAGAGCTCGATATGGTGACGGCGCAGGACGCCGAAATTGCAGGTCGCGACACGTGACCGGCTCACCGGAAAATACGGTCTGGGCCCGGAGCCTGCTCGACGAACTGGCGCGGGCGGGTCTCCGTGAGGTCATCGTCGCACCCGGATCTCGATCGACTCCGCTCGTGATGGCGGCCGCTGCGGACGAGCGACTTCGAGTTCGGGTCCACCTGGACGAGCGTGCATGCGGCTTCTTCGCCCTTGGGGTTGGGAAAGCCACGGCCCGGCCGGCGGCAGTGGTCACGACCTCCGGTACGGCGGTCGCAAACCTGTACCCGGCGGTGGTCGAGGCCAGTCAGGCTGGTGTTCCGCTGATCGTTCTGTCCGCAGATCGACCGCATCGACTCCGAGGCGCTGATGCAAACCAGGCGATCGACCAGGTCCGCATCTTCGGGACGTATCCGAGAGCGTTCTTCGAACTTGCCGAACCATCGCTGGACAGTAGGGCCCTCAAGCATCTGCGCGGTCTGGCCGCACGGGCGTGGGCGAGTGCTTGTGGGCACGGGGCTGGGCCCGTGCACATCAACGTCCCATTCGACAAGCCGCTCGAGCCTGAAGAGCCCACAGTCGACGTCCGCACCGAGCACCTGATTGCAGTCCGTGGACGGCCCGAAAACGTACCGATTGTGAGGGTCGAAGCTGCGCGACCTTCGGCGACTGACAAACAGCTGCAGGAGCTCATCGGACGCATGGCATCACGGTCTGGGGTGATTGTGGCCGGGCCGACGGAAGAGGCTGGGTGTCTGGGACCGGAGGTGCGGCGCTTCGCCGCGGTGACCGGATTTCCGCTGCTCGCGGATCCATTGAGCGGTGCTCGTTTCGGTCCTGAGAACGACATTCTCACGGTGGCCGCGTATGACCTGTTCCTCCGGGACGAGGCTGTGCGTTCGAAACTGGTCCCGGAGTTTGTCGTGAGGGTCGGAGCCTCCCCTACATCGGCCGGGCTTCAACGCTGGCTGTTTCAGCATGCCGATGTGCCCCAACTGGTGATCGACGATGGGCCTCGGTGGAAAGATCAAGGGGGTACGGCCCAGATGTATCTCACGGCCGATCCGGCCCAGACGCTGGGGCGGCTCGCCGACGCCTGGCCGTCCACGAAGGTGTCTGGAGTGGAGGCGCCTGACGCCTCTGTCAGCCCGTGGGCCCGCGCGGATGCTGCCACCCGCGATGTCCTAGCTCGGCTCGGTGATGCTGAGCTGGGCGAGGGCGGCATAGCGGCGGCTGCCCTGCGCGGACTTCCGGATGGCGGGGCCATGGTCGTCTCCAGCTCCCTTCCGATC
>JAKMDG010000046.1 GCA_022428035.1 Longimicrobiales bacterium | reverse complement strand
GTCCTTGCAGGGGCAGGGTTCTGGCTCTTCGCCCTTCTGCCGCTGATGGGGATCGTGGGTGCCGTGGGGCTACGACGACACTGGGATCTGCTCGAGGGCGATATGGCCTATGCACGCGGTCGTCGCGCCGGGCGGGTTGCGCGGAAGCGCCTGGCCGAAGCTCGGAGGCTCGCGGGAGAGGATGATCGGCGTGCGTTCTACGCTGAGGTCGCGGATGCGCTGACCGGCCTTATTTCGGATCGACTGAACCTCGCCGAGGCTGGACTCCAGTCCGTAGCCATTGAGCGCGAGCTGGAGCGGGCGGGAACGCCGAGCGATGTGCGGCGCGAAGCCCTCGATTGCCTGGCTCACTGTGATCGCCAGCGGTTCGCTCCATCGAGCGGCGACCCGGAAGAGAAGGCTCGCTTCCTCGAGCGGGTCGAGCGAGTGATGGATGCCGTCGACCGGGAAGTCCGATGAGCATCGGGATTCGTAGGCTCGCCCTGCTGCTGCTGTTGTCGCCCGCGGTGCTTCATGCGCAGGACGAGATCGTGGACCGCGGGAACCTCGCGTATCAGGAAGGCGAATACACGGCCGCCATCGAGGCCTACGAGGCTGTGATCGAAGGTGGCTTCTCCAGTGCAGGACTTCAATACAACCTGGGCAATGCCTATTTCAAGTCGGGGAATCTGGGCCGTTCGATCCTCCACTGGGAGCGAGCGCTCGCCTTGTCGCCCGGCGATCCTGACACGCGGGCCAATCTGGAACTCGCACGTTCACTGACCGCGGATGCGATCGAGCCCATGCCGACGTTCTGGCTGTTCGCTCTGACCAAGGGATGGGTGAACCTGCTCTCTACGACGCTCCTGCTGATCGTCGTGGGTCTGGCCTGGTTCACGGTGACGACGGGAATCGTAGTTCGTGTGCTCGGGCGTACGGACCGGATGATCGCGTTGGGCCGATTGTCCACGATGATCGGGCTGCCGCTCCTCATCCTGTTCGGGGCGACATTGCTCGTTCGTGAACTAGGTGTCGGTAGTGCCGATCGTGGCGTCGTGCTTGTGGAGATGGTGCCCGCTCGCTCGGCACCTGCCGAGGACGATGACCTTACGCTGTTCGAGGTTCACGAGGGTACTCGCGTACGCATCGATCAACGGACAGGATCGTGGGTCGAGGTGGTGCTTGACGACGGGAAGGTCGGATGGATCCCGGCTGAGGCCATGGGCATCATCTGACGGTAGCCCGAGGGTCGTAGTCTCTCCCTCAGCTGCTTTGACTTGTGTTGGTCTCTGCCTCGCGGGCAGCGACCTCCTGCCGTACTGCCGGTGCCACCACCGTCCCCAGAAGTTCGATCGCCCGCAGCACGCGCTCGTGCTCCATCGGTCCGACGGTGAGCTGAATCAGGAAGCGCTGATGACCGAAGATGCTGTGCTGGAAAAGGATCTTTTCGATCACCTCTTCCGGGCTCCCCAGCACCATTGCGCCGCGAAGCTGTCGCTCTTGATCGAAGTGCGCCCGTGACTGAGGTGGCCATCCTCGCTCGCGCCCGATTCGGTTCATCACCTCCGCGACGCTCGGCCAGACGGCGTCGGCTGCTTCATCGCCGTCGTCAGCGATGAAGCCGTGCGAGTTGATACTGGTCCTGAGTGTGCCGGGGTCGTAGCCCGCGCGCTGGGCAGCTTCGCGGTACAGGTTCAGCAGTGGGGCGAATCGTTCCGGCATCCCACCAATGATGGCGAGTGCCATCGGAAGGCCCAGAGATGCGGCCCGAACGACCGACGGGGGATTCCCACCGACCGCAACCCAGACCGGAAGCGGATCCTGGACGGGGCGTGGGTAGACTCCACGACGGTCGATCGCTGGCCGGTGGCCTCCCGGCCAGGAGACGATCTCATTCTTCCGGAGTTCGAGCAGAAGCCGAAGTTTTTCTGAAAAGAGTTCGTCGTAATCCGACAGATCCTGCCCGAAAAGCGGAAATGATTCGGTGAACGATCCGCGGCCTGCCGTGATCTCCGCTCGACCACCCGAGATGAGGTCGAGGGTCGCGAAGTCCTGGAAGACCCGAACCGGATCGTCCGATGACAACACCGATACGGCACTCGTCAGACGAATCCGCCGGGTGCGCGCTGCTGCTGCTGCCAGGATCACGGCGGGGGCAGAGGAGACGTAGTCGGGACGATGGTGCTCACCAATGCCGAAGACGTCGAGGCCGACCTCGTCTGCCAGCTGAATCTCGTCGAGGATTCGGTCGATACGGCTGCGGGCTTCCATCTGCCCACCGACGATCGGATCGAGCCGTGTCTCTACAAACGAGTAAATCCCGATTTCCATGGACGCAGCTACCCGGGAAGGTACCGGTGGGTTCGACGCACACCCGTCCTGGACATCAAGAAGTAGAAGTCAGACGAACAAATTTGCTATTTTGAGGGTCTTACAGTTCAGACAAAGTCAGACTTACTCCGTCTTACGTTCCGTCATGGCCAACATCTTCCGTTCCGCTGCTTCGTTGTGTGCCCTCGTTCTGGTCGCCGCGTGCTCCTCCGGCACCCGGGGTCCTGCTGAGATGCCCGTCCCTCCGGCCGAGGCTCCGTCTGACCACGCAGCGGCTGATCCCACGACGGCTGACGGTATCTTCACCGCCGCGCAGGCCGACCGGGGAGAGGCACTGTTCCGCTCGACGTGCAGTGAGTGCCATGACTCAGCCGACTGGACGGAGACCGGCTTCAAGGGTCGGTGGGAAGAGCAGTCCGTATATCAGCTCTGGTATTACGTAAACGAGCGGATGCCGTACGACGACCCGTGGAGCCTCTCGCGCCAGCAGACGACCGACGTCCTGACCTACATTTTCAGGCTCAACGGACTACCCGCGGGCGAGACGGAACTCGCGACGGACGATGATTCGATCGATGACTACTGGATCGCCTGGAGCCCGAGCCTTCCGTAGCTCTCAGCCGATGGGTCCAGCTGTGCGTTCCGAGGCCACCTTCATGATATCGAGGACGGCCCGGAAGTAATCCGTCTCGTGGAATCGGGCCGCGACTGTTGCCGCCGCATGTCCCATGTTTTGTCGAACCTCGTCATCGAGCAGACTGCGAACAGCGCCCGCGATGTCGTCGGAGTTCGCCGGGTCGACGATGAGTCCCGTCTCTCCATTCTGGATAAGCTCGGATGAGCCCGCATAAGGCGTCCCGATGACCGGCACGCCACACCCCATGGCCTCGAGGGCGACCCAGCCGAACGCGTCGTGCCACGACAGGAATGCGAGGACGTCGGCGGCGGCGAGCGCGTGAATGGCGGGCTGCACGGGTCCGACCAGGTGCACGCGTCCGTCCAGCCCGTGAGCCCTCACGAGGGCAGCGGCCCTTTTACGCTGTCGATCACCTGTGCCGCGGCCGGCCACGATCACGTGGACCGGTCGGTGGGTCGCGCCGACGCTCGGTAGTGCCTCGAGGAGCTGCCAGAGTCCTTTTCGTCGGAAGTTGTGGCCCAGGAAGAGCAGACACACCGCTTCGGGGGGGATTCCCCACGTCACCCGCATCTCTTCCCGCAGCTCCGCGCGACGCTGCGGATTGTATTCCGACGTGTCGATCGCGTTCGGCACAACGTGGATGTGATCCTCCGGGATCCGATAGCTCCCGAGGATGAGGTCTTTCATGTACTGCGACTGGCACACGATATCTGGCTGGGGGCGCGGACTCTCATAGAAGGCGCGCTCCCAGCGCAGGTCTGCCCGAGTCCATGGGGCGAGCCGGCTGACCTCTCTCAGCGTGCGTTCGACGGGATTCCGGACTGATCTGAGATTCTGCCGGTAGTGCTCTGTTCCGTATGCTGCGCGCAGTACGTTTGCCGGCACACCGCGGTACCGTCGTGAGCGCTCGGGGTTGATCAGGAAGGCGTCGAGTTCGAGCGCTGCGACCCGGTCTCTCAGCTGCGACCGGGGCACGCCGTGAAGCGGTTGCAGGCGTGTGCCCTTCGGCAGTGCGACGTCCTCTGGGAGCCGCCGGACGCTGACGAAGTCGACGTCATGTCCTTCCCGTCCCAACCAGCTCCCCAGCCGCCAGAGCATCCGCTGCTGGCCCTCCGCCGGATCGGCAACCCGGATGTCGATTCCGATCCGCATGTCGTCAGCCGAAGGCGTAATAGCGCATTGTGTCGACCTCACGAACCAGGTGGTCTTCGCCGAGGAAGTCATATCTTCTCTCGGCTTCAGTCGTTCTGTGGCAGTCGTGTACGAACACCCGACCTCGCGCACGCTTCGACAGAACGGATGCTGTTT
>JAKMDG010000015.1 GCA_022428035.1 Longimicrobiales bacterium | reverse complement strand
CCATTTCTGTGGAGCGTGAATCCAAGGAATCTCTCGGTCGGTCCACGGGTTGCGGCTCGCCCAATCGGCGCCGGGCGCGTCACTCGCCCTCTGGAAGTGCAACACGGGACGTAACTTCGGCATGCCTGCCGCAAGGGGCAAGGTTCCCTGTTTCAGGCGGAATTCGCTCGGGCTTCGATACCCAGACGCTCAGCGTCGTCGAGCATCCTGTCGAGGATCGCCTGTGCCCGGTCTCGGAGCATCTGTTTCGGCTCCCAAGTGATGAAATCCATCAGAAGGCGAATCAGGTCTACCGACGCCTGTTCCCTCCCAATGTGTCCCAGGGCAGCCAGACGCTTGAGCGCCCGAGGCGAGAAGAGATCGCGCTGGTGCCGCGTGATCTGGCCTCGGATGATCATGGCCGCAATCGCCCCAGCGGCGGCGGCCGCGAGCACCGTAAGCCCTGCAGTCTTCAGACTCCTGTCCATCTTCACATTTCCCGTCGGCCCGCCAGGGCCTGTGCGATCGTCGTTCCATCAACGTATTCCAGATCGCTGCCTACAGGAATCCCGCGCGCCAGACGCGTGACACGAGGACCGAGTGGCCGGATCTCCTGCTCTAGGAAGACGGAGGTCGCTTCGCCCTCCACACTGGCATTCGTCGCGATGATCACTTCTCGGATGCCCTCATCCGAGGCATGGATCCGCTCCATGAGTGAGGCGACGTTGAGTTCCTCAGGTCCGATCCCGTCGAGCGGCGACAGTCTGCCGCCCAGTACATGAAAGATTCCCCGGAACTGGCCTGTCCGTTCGATCGCCCCGACCTCATAGGCTTCCTCCACGACGCACATGACCGACGTATCGCGGCGGGGATTTGAGCAGATCTCGCAGAGTTCCAGCTCTGAGAAATTCCCACAGACGTCACACGCCCGGACCTTGTCCGCCAGGTCCACAAGTGAGCGAGCAAGACGACGCGTGTCGTCCTTGGATCCCTTCATGAGGTGGTGGACGAGCCGCAGGGCTGTCCTGGAGCCGATCCCAGGAAGGCGGGCCAGCTCGTCGGTGAGACGGTCAATCGCCGACATGGCGCCGTATCAGAACAACTTGGGCAGGCCGGGGATGTTCATCGGAAGGCCGCCCGTAGCGTTCCGCATCTCCGCTTCATACTCACCCTGCGCCTTGTTTTGGGCTTCGCTGATGGCCGCGAGCACGAGGTCTTCCAACATCTCGACATCGCGGGCGTCTACGCAGGTCGGATCGATCTGGACACGACGTACGTGCCCCTTCCCATCGACTGTGACCGTGACCATGCCACCGCCTGACGACGCGGAGACCGACTTGGAGTCGAGATTTTCCTGCAGCTCCGACATCTTCGACTGAAGCTGCTGGCTGAGCTGCATGAGCTGAGAGAGATCTGTCATTCCCGTACTTTACTCCATGAGTTCCAGATCGAGTTCTTCTACCGCTCGCTCGAGGCGCGGTTCCTGCCGATACAGCGCCTTGAGGGTATCGGCATGCACTTCTTCCCGTGTGACTCGTTCCGGGGACGCCTGCGTGCTTTGGGGCATCTCGACCCGCAGAACAGGTCTGCGCCCAAGGAACGGGGTCATCCCTTCCCGGATCGCCTCGATCACCGTCGGCTGTCGCAGGCGTTCTACCGCGGGCCCGGGCAGCGGGGTGATGACGAGGGCGCCTTCGTCCTCAGACACCGACGCCGAATGAAGAAAGGGCCCTAGCCCGACGGGAACACCCCTCGCTGAGTCGACCCAGAGGTTCCAGGCTTGGCGAATGTCGTCCGTGGGAACGATCGGTACGGATTCAGGCGGGGCAAGGGCCTCCGACCCTGACCCGGCCATGTCCGACATTACCGTCTCCGCGGGTACCGCCTCACTCACGCCCGACGCGGACGCGCTGCTGACCGAAGAGTCCGCCGCCGAGCCCCCGTCGCTGGACGCATGCGCACCTCCGTTGCCGGACAGGCCACCCGTGCCCGCTCCACCACTCGCCGGTGGAGCACCGCCAAGCGCACCAATCAGTTCCTCCAGGGCGACAGTCCGATCCAGGAAACTCATGCGAAGCAGGAGCATCTCGATCGGCAGCCGAGGATTCGGACTCCGGCGCAGGGATCCCTGGCTCTCGAGGTCGGCCGCAGCCGAAAGCATTCGCACAAGGTCTCCCGGTGCGAACGCAGTCGCCCTCTCAGCGAGTTGCGCGCGGATCTCCTCCTGAACGTCGACATCGGCGTCTGGCGAAAGGCGGAGTCGCAGCAGGGTCCGAAGCACATCGAGCAGGCCATGGTAGAATTCGACCAGATCATACCCCTCGTCGACCAGATCCTGAACCAGTCCGAATACCGCCTCGTGCCGACTCTCACGCACGACATCGACCAGTTCCAGGTACCTCTCTTCCTCGACCAGCCCGAGCACCCGGCGGACAGAGTCCAGGTCGACCTCGCCACCCGTCAGCGAGATGACCTGATCCAGCAGAGACAACGCATCGCGCATGCCTCCATCGGCCTTCCGAGCGATGACCCGCAGAGCATCTTCCGGAGCGTTGGCTCCCTCTTCATGCAACACACTCGAAAGCCGGGCCACAATGTCGAGGACTCCGACACGCCGGAAATCGAACCGCTGGCACCGCGAGAGGATCGGAGCGGCAGCCTGCTGGATCTTCTGCGGCTCCGTGGTTGCGAACACGAAGATCACCCGCGGAGGCGGCTCTTCCAGAATCTTCAGGAGGGCGTTCCACGCCTCGCGCGTGAGCATGTGCGCCTCGTCGACGATATAGACCTTCGTTCGGCCCTCGCCCGACGGGGCATACATCGCCCGTTCGCGCAGGTCCCGAGCGTCATCCACGCCGCGGTTCGAGGCAGCATCGATCTCGACCACATCGAGTGCCGTATGACCGGCCCAGATGCGTCCGCATGACTCACACGTTCCGCAGGGCTCACCCTCGTCGGTCCGATCAGGGCAGTTGAGAGCCATGGCGAGCACGCGAGCCAGCGTGGTCTTGCCGACACCCCGAGGGCCGCAAAACAGATAGGCGTGTCCAACCCTGTCGGTCGCGACGGCGCGACGGAGCGTCTCTGAGACATGCTCCTGGGTGGCGACCTCCGAAAAAGACCGAGGCCGGTGCTTACGCGCTAACGCCTTGTGGCTCAATTGTTTGGCCGGCCGCAGTTGAGGTCGCGCCTGAAGAAGAATTGCCCCAGGCTACCCGCAGCGACGATCACCGCACTTACCGTTGCTACCTGCGGGGTCCTGGCGGAGTTCGTGAGCTTTCGCCCTGCGGACCTGGGGCAACTGTGAAGCTACCCGGCGCTCAGGGAGAGGTCAACGAGCCCGGGACGAGATTCTGGCCTGATCCCGCATGGGATCGCCCGGGAAGAACCCGCATCGTTCATCATGCCAGACGCCAGTCCCCACTACCCGCCCCACGCACTTGGAGTACGGGGTGAAATCCTGGCCGTGCGCCTTTTGGTCGCCCGCGGCTGGACGGTCCTCGAGCGCGGGTATCGTCTGGGGCGACGGGAGATCGACATCGTCGTGCAGCGCGACCGCACATTGGCGTTCGTGGAAGTGAAGACCCGAGCCGGCCGAGGCTGGGGGGCGCCGGAAGAAGCCATTACCGCCCTCAAGAGGCGCGATATCGAAAC
>JAKMDG010000562.1 GCA_022428035.1 Longimicrobiales bacterium | reverse complement strand
CGCCAAGGCGAACTCCAAGCGGCTGGGTATCCCGGAGGAGGGACTTCAGGGGCGTGAAATCCATATCCATGTCCCTGCGGGTGCGATCCCGAAGGATGGCCCTTCTGCGGGCATCACGATGGCTACGGCACTCGTGTCGGCGGTGTCGGGACGGAAAGTCCGTCGTGACGTGTCGATGACCGGTGAACTGACGCTCACAGGCCGCGTCCTGCCGATCGGTGGAGTGAAGGAGAAGGTGCTCGGTGCGGTCCGTGCCGGCATCCGCGAAATCATCGTCCCGATCGACAACGAAGCGGACCTTGAGGACATCCCGGCCGATGTACGGGAGCGGATCGTGTTCCATCTGGCTGAGACGCTCGATGACGTCATCGACGTCGCGCTCGCAAACGGGGAGGGTGGCCGTCCTGGCAGGACGGTGGCTCCGGCAAAGAAAGCAGCAGTCGGGAAGAAGCCTGCCGCGAAGAAGAAGTCCGCCTCGAAGAAGAAGCCCGCCGCGAAGAAGAAGCCCGCGAAGAAGTAGCGGGAGGCTACGGACCAGCAAGGCTCCGTGCAGGCGGTCGATAGCGAGAGGCCGGGTGGGAACGTTCCGCCCGGCCTCTGCCTATTCGACCCGTATTGACCCTGCGACGCCCGTCACGACCCGACCCACGATCGAGGCCGCTGGCGCTGCGCCCTCCAGCTGTGCGACCACATCGCCCGCGCGGTCCGACGGCACGGCCATGAGGAGGCCACCGGAGGTCTGAGCATCTGCGAGCAGGATTCGGGAGACGTCGTCGACGGATTCGGCGAAGCTGACATCTGCCGACACGTCCTCGAGGTTTCGCTTCGATCCACCCGGTACGAGACCTGCGTCGGCGAGTTCCCGTGCACCGGGGAGCAGGGGTACGGCGGCGGCATCGATTTCGGCAGAAACACCGGATGCGCGCAGCATGGTGCGAAGATGTCCCAGGAGCCCGAAGCCTGTGACGTCGGTCCCCGCCGTGACGCCGGCCTCTGTCATGATGTCCGCTGCATCTGCGTTCAGCGTGGTCATCACCTCGACTGCCGTGGCGATCACATCGTCTGCAGCGGCACCCTTCTTGATTGCGGTTGCGATCACACCCGATCCGATCGGCTTGGTGAGAACCAGTACGTCTCCAGGCTGGGCCGAGGCGTTCGTCACCATGCGCGCTGGATTCACCTCTCCGATCGCGACGAGACCATACTTCGGTTCCGCGTCGTCGATGCTGTGACCCCCGAGCGTGGGCACGCCCACAGCCCGCGTGACGTCTGATCCGCCGCGCATGATCTCATCCAGGATCCCCTCCGAGAGAAGCGTTCGGGGAAAGCCCACGAGATTGAGGACAAAGAGCGGCCGGGCCCCCATCGCATAGATGTCCGAGAGGGCATTGGTCGCGGCGATCCGGCCGAAGTCGTACGGATCGTCGACGATGGGCGTGAAAAAATCGGCGGTCACGACCAGCGCACGATCATCGGAGAGACGGTATACCGCAGCGTCGTCTCCGGTGATGTGGCCGACCAGGACGTTCGGATCGTCGACGGGGAGCACGTGACGCAGAACCTGCGTCAGCTCGGACATGCCGAGTTTACACGCTCAACCGGCGCCATGACTGAGCTGGGACAGCCGGATCTCCGGCCTCTTGTCCCGTGGCTCTTCTGCCATGTGGTCTCCTCGCTGGGCGTGAGTGCTTGAGTCGAAGCCTAAAGTCGATCGGAAACACGGTGGCGTCCACGGGTAAGGGAAGAGCCTGCGTCTCATCGCCGACGTGGGAAGACCGGACGAGACGGAAACGGATCTCTTGAACGCACCACAACGATCGCCACGACACATGCTTGCGGACGAGCTATCGCGCTCTGAGGCGGAGCTCGATCTCGGCCGTGCGAGCCTGTTGATCGCTGCGGAGGAATACCCTCAGCTATCGGTGGATCTCTACCTGGCTCGTCTCGATCAGGTTGCCGAAGAGGTGAAGGATCGGTTGGCGAACGAGACGGCTCCGCTCGTCGTCCTCAATGATCTGCTCAGGACGCTCTTCGAGCGGCGAAAATACGCCGGCAACCAAGCGGCGTATTACGACCCGCGAAATTCGTTTCTGAATGACGTGCTCGACCGTGGCGTGGGTATTCCGCTCACGCTCGGGATCGTACTTCTCGAAATCGGATGGCGTCTCGACCTGCCCCTGGAAGGCGTGAACTTTCCCGGTCACTTCCTCATCCGTTACTCGGGCAGCGAGGTGCTCCTTCTCATCGATCCGTTCGATAAAGGGAAGATCCGCTTCGAGGACGAGGCGCAGCAGCTTCTGGATCAGGCGTATGGCGGTGCAGTCGCCATGCGTGAGGACTTCCTTCGGCCGGCCTCCAAACGTGACATGCTCACGCGTCTGCTGACGAACCTGAAGGGTATCTATACGAAGATCGGTGATGACCGGCGCGCACTCGGGGTCGTCGAGCGACTGCTGATGATTTCGCCGACGTCACCAACCGAGAGTCGGGCACGGGGTATCCTGCTGGCACGCCTCGGACGTCACGAGGACGCGGCTCGTCAGCTCGAGGCGTATCTCCGGGTCTCTCCGTCTGCTGACGATCGCGGACATGTTCAGGACATCGTGCGGGAGCTTCGGGCCGGCCGGTATGACGGCGACGGAGGGCTGGAGTGATCGACCCGGCTGGCGTGGCCAGCCCGCTCCTTCCGAGCCTGCTCGACGCGGGTGGCATCGCGACCGAGTATCACGGTCGGACATCGGTGCGCCATTTCGGAGATCCCTCTGCCGAGTATCGTGCGGCGACGGAGTCGACGGCGGTCTTTGACCGCAGCCATCGGGCTCGTCTGGTCGTTTCTGGGCGGTCTCCCGGTCAGATGTTGAATGGTGTCCTGACGGGGCGTATGCCCGAGGTGCCGTCGGGGGCAGGGGAGGTCGTGAGCGGTGTCGGAACGTATCATGCCGTCCTGACGCCCAAGGGGAAGATGATCTCCGACCTCTGGGCGTATCGCCTCGGCGACTCCGAAACCGAGTCCTATCTGCTCGACGTACCGGTTGCCGGGCTTGCTGGGCTTCTCGAGCACTTCGGGCGCTTTCTTCCGCCCCGGTTTGCCGCTGCGAACGACGTCTCGGCGTGTACGGCCTCCATCTCTGTCGTCGGTCCGGAGGCGGTCGCTGCGGTGACCCGACTCGCACTCGGTCTGCGCGTCGAGCCGACCGCGCTCGAGACGACACAGGAGGGAGCCTGGGTTGCGACCGGGACTCCGAGCGCGGAAGACGGCGCGTCGTTGGCGGGGCTGTTGGTCACCCGGACAGAAGAAGTGTGGCCCGATGCTTGGACCGTCTTCGGGCCTGTCAGCGGGGTGCGTGCCTTGTGGGCTGCGCTCGTCGCCGATGGTGCGACTCCTGCGGGTCTGGGGGTCTGGGCAACGCTCCGTGTCGAGGCGGGCCGCCCTGTGTTCGGCACGGACATGGACGAGGCCACCCTCCCGCCTGAGGCTGGTATCGTCGAGCGGGCAATCGATCAGACGAAGGGGTGCTACACCGGGCAGGAGGTGATCGTCCGGATCCGTGACCGTGGGCACGTAAACCGGCAACTCTGCGTCCTCGAACTCGGCGACGTACCTGCGCCTGCGAAGGGTGCCGAACTCCTTGCGACTGATGGCTCGGGCAAGGTCGTCGGTCGACTCACGTCGGTGGTGCAGTCGCCGAAGGTGGAGGGCGTTCTGGCGATGGGGTATGTGCGACGTGGGGTGAGCGAAGTCCTGCTTGGGGACCGGACAGTCAGGGTACCGAGCTAGATCAGTCCCGGTTGCCCCGAATCAGTTCTGCAGTTCGGCGAGTGCTGCGAGAACGTCCTCGTTCTCCGGACGGATTCGATAGTTCACCTCGGTCATCTTCCAGTGGATGACGCCGTCCATCCCGATCACGTACGTCGTCGGATGAGGAATCGCCCGACCCCGTGGGTCGTCCTGGTTGTACAACCCGTAGCGGTTGATGACGGCAGCTCCGGGGTCTGAGAGGAGCGTATAGTTCAGCATCAGGCCTTCGTTCTCCTCTGCGACACGGTCGACCATGAGCTGTAGATCAGATGGATCGTCGGATGAGAGCGCGATGATCTCCGTCGTGGCCCGCTGTTCTTCTGAAAGAAGTTCTTGCAGCTCACCGAGCTGCTGAGCGCAGTATGGTCACCAGTGTCCCCGGTAGAAGACGAGAACCACGTTCTTTTCCCCGCGGAAGTCGGAGAGTGTCAGTGGCGGCCCCGCCAGCGATGCCAGCGTGAAATCAGGAGCGGTCTGACCCGCCTGTACCCGCTCCAGGTCGATCCCGGGCAGCTCCACACCATCGGCTGGACCGAAGACGACCTCCTGCGGCGAATCCTGCATCATCTCGCCCTGCGCCGTCTCGTCCCCGGCGCAGCCTACCATCCCCAACACCCCTATCAGTACGAACGCACTCGATCGGCGCATCGTCACACTCCCGGCAGCCATCATCAGCATTGTTCAGAAACTCTGGTCAGCCTACGCCGGTTCCGTTCGCTCGGACAGGCCTCCGAGTCGAGCCAGGCGTTGGCGGTCTCACCAGCCTGTCGAGCCCGCCGTGCCTTTGACGGGGCCGATCACCTCGCTGGTGATCCAGCCGCCGTAGAAGCCGCCGGGTTGAGGGCTCACTCGTTCCCCGTCGATCGTGCATTCCAGCCGGGCCGGATAGAAGGACAGGTATCCCCCAATGGTCTCGAACTCGGGAAACGGCTGTTCATAGGACCACCCGACCTGTTCGTGGCGCGTGCCATTCGGGAGCTCGATCGTCCAGTACGTGGCTGGACCCTTCCACTCGCAGAGGCTCGAGCCTGCCTCGGGCCGAAGCATGTCTTCGTCGATGTCTTCACGCGGGATGTAGACGGTCGGGGGGCTCGCCGTCTCGAGGACACGCACCGCACGGGACGTGTCCGCGATGACGCAGTCGCCGTCTCGCACGATGACGCGACGTGTGTCCGGTGCGAGCCGCGGCGGGCGGGGGTAGTCCCATACCGATTCCTGACCGGGCTTCGTTTCCTCCGCCCAGGGTGGCCTCTGCTCCCCTGTCCAGGTCCATCCGGATCGGGCGCTGAGGAGCCAATCAGGTACCTGACGGGCCTTCATATGTCGTTCGGCTCAGCGGCCACCAGGCGGTGGGCGACAATCGACTTCCCGTGCTCGCGTCCATTCTCGATGAAGATCTTGTTGGCGTTATGCCCGGCGGCGATGACGCCCGCGATGTAAAGCCCGGGGACGTCGGTCATCATCGTCACCGGGTCATGCTCGGGGATTCCAGTTTCTGCGTTGATCGACACACCGAGGTCGACGAGCTGGCTGTGATCCGAGCGCCACCCGGTCATCGCGACGACGAAGTCGTTCGGAATTTTCGTCTCCGACCCGTCGTCTTCAGAGCGCAGCACGACGCTGGATGGAGTCACCCGCGCGACGCGGTGTTTCCAGTACACCGGGATTTCACCACGATCGAGGCGGTTGGTGATGTCGGGAACGACCCATGGCTTCACGCCGCGGTCGATCGTGTCGAGGAAGTGGACCAGGCTGACGTGAACGCCGTTGCGATACATCTCGAGGGCTGCTTCGACGGCTGAGTTGCCTGCACCTACGACAAGCACTTCCTGGTCGTAGTACGGATACGGCTCCTGGTAGTAATGGCGGACCTTCGACAGCTCCTCTCCGGGCACTTCGAGATGGTTCGGAGACTGGAATCCTCCCGTGGCGACGACGACTGCAGCGGTTTGGTAGTCGTGCTCCGCGCCGTCACGAGATCGTGTGCGGACCGTGAAGTCTCCCTCCGAACCCGAGATCGAGATCACCTCTTCGTACTGGCGCACGTCGATGTCCCAGTGTTCGACGACCTTGCGGTAGTAGGCCAGGGCCTCCCGTCGTGTCGGTTTCGAGTCCGGTATTGTGAACGGAACGTCGCCAACCTCCAGCATGATGGCCGTGCTGAAGAAGGTCATGTAATAGGGGTAGTCGATCAGAGAGTTCGTGAGGCACCCCCGATCGAAAAGGGCACACGACACGCCTGCCTTGGCGGCTGCGGCTCCCACGGCGATTCCGCATGGGCCCGCGCCCACTACAATGATCTCGAATCTATCGTTCATGGCAGGACGTTACCCCTCGTCCGACATCTGTTCCGGGAGCGCCGGAGGTCGCAGAATCCAGCATGACAACAGCCGAATCCGAAGCCCGCAAGGCTCTGAACCGACTGCGGCGCGCCGCAGAGAAGGCCGAGCGTGAGATGTCCGCGCTCGAGGGAGCCCTCACACACGCCGAGGGGACCGACTTTCCCTCCGAGACGTACCAGGAAGTCAACGCCTCACTCCGCCATGTCCTCGACTTTACAGAAGAGGAGGCTGGCCGATTGCAGCAGAAGATTCTGCACTCGGGTGGTCTGGAGCCCGGCCGGGTTCGGCGGGGCTGACATGCCCTCACACAGACCCGCACGACGCCTTGTGCAGGGAGCATCCCGATGAAGCGACGCTCATTCGTCCGTCATGCCACAGTGACCGGAGTTGCGGTGGCCACCGCGCCCAACCTCGTGGGCGACCTCGTGGCGGGGTCGACCGTCGGTGGTAGCCCGGCGCTCGAGGGTAGCCCGGCACTAGTCGGCCTCGGTGAGAGGGCCGATCTCGTGCTCCGGGGCGGTA
>JAKMDG010000526.1 GCA_022428035.1 Longimicrobiales bacterium | reverse complement strand
GTGCAGAGTATCTGGATCAGGGCTCGGAGATCGGGACGATCGAGGTGGGTAAGCGTGCCGATCTGGTGCTCATGCGCGGCGACCCATCGTCGAACCTCGACGCCTTCCGCGCGATGACCGTCGTGTTCAAGGATGGTGTCGGATACGACTCGGCGCGTCTCTTCGAGTCGGTGACGGGTTGGGTTGGTGTGCGCTGACGGAGTGTCCGAGGTGTCGTTGACGGACCGCATAAATCGGCTAACGTGCGGCAGTGTCTTCAGTCGAACCTGTTCAAGACGGAGGTCCTCATGGCGACCTACACATGTGACAAGTGCGGTATGGGTGTGAACATGACCTGTGCGACGTGCAATGCAGCGCTCGTGAACGACACGATCACGACCGACGCCGGTGTTGAAGTCCAGGTTTCGAAGTGCCCTGACGGCGACGGTATGATCAAGTCGCCGCTCTGTTGCGGTCAGGATATGAGCTGCCAGGTCTGAGGTCGTCGTTCGTCCAGCGGACGAGAATCCCCCGGCGCGACTTCGCGCTGGGGGATTTTTGCATGAAGGGGAGTCCCTGACGCGCGGTCGCAGAGGATTCCCGGCGTCGCGGCGACTGAGGACCCGGTATCCTGAGGTATGTCCGAGACCGGGCAAAAACCTAGAACGGTGAGGGACCATGCTTACCAGGACTCAGCTGGGCGATCTCTACAAGAAGCTCCGCGATACGAACGTTCTCAGCGTCTATATCGACGGAGACCAAACCAACCCGGCTGATCGACGAGCGTGGCACACCGCGCTCGAGCACGGTCTGTCCGAGGAGCGAAGGCGAGTTGCCGAGCTTGATCCCGCTGGTCTCGATGCCTTCGATGCGGCGAGCCGTCGGATCGCCGATGAGCTCGCGGGCCACAAAGCGTTCCTGCCGGATCGTGGATGGATTGGCTTTGCCACGGACGATGAGCTGTGCTACGCCGAAGGTGTCTCCGTCCCGATGCCCAACCTTGTACGGTGGGAGTTCGGCATCCGGGCTGCACCGTATGTGCGTGCGTTGAAACAGAGCCGTGTTGTCGTCGTGGCGCTGGTCGACCGACGAAAGGCGAGGATCTTCACATACAAGGGAGGGACGCTGACTGAATGCGCTGACCTGGTTGCCGACCTCGACCACGGAGAGCTCCACGAGTCAGCGTCTTCGCACCGGGCCGCCACGGAGACCGGCTCGCGAGGAGAGACCGGTACGGATGCCGGCCAGCGGGCGTTGGAGGTCAGCACTGCTCGTCTGAACACACGCATTCTCGAGACCGTGCATGATCTCGCAGGCCGTGACGGCTTCGTAGTCTTTGGTGGAACGTCAGACGTCGTGGCGGGCCTTGTACGTCAGGCCGGAGCGCTCTCTGGTCGCGTCACGGAGCGCGCGTCAATGCATGTCGACATGAGTGACGCCGAGGTGCTCGTACATACTGAGGAGGCGGCATCCCAGCTCTCGCTGAGCGCACAGGGTATGATACTCGACAACGTACTGGAGGCCGCGCGTGCCAACGGTCGTGGCTGTCTCGGGGTGGATGACACCACAGAGGCTCTTCGCGATGGGCGGGTCGACCTGCTGGTGGTATCGCGTGCCCTCCGTCAGCGAGATATGGATCTCGTTGACCACATGATCGGAGCCGCCTTCGATCACGGGGCTGCTGTCGAAGAGCTCGGTGCCGATGTCGCCAACCGTCTGGACGCCGAAGGCGAAGGGGTGGCAGCGCGACTGCGCTACACGGTTTAGGCAGAATCGAACGAGGCCCCCGCGGTATGTCCGCGGGGGCCTCTGTATTCATGGGTGATCGTTGATGCCCGACGGCGTTAGCTCATCGCGGACTTCCACCACGCGGACTTCCACCACGCGGGCTGCCAATCGGATCGCCAGCCGGCAGCTGGATGACGGGCCCTGGTGTGGTGTTGTCGATGCGTGCCTGCCACCGTCGGATGTCGGCCGCAGCCAGACGCTCATGAGGAGACGGTGAGCCAAGCAATTCGAGCTGGGTCGCCAGCGTTTCCAGACGATCGGCGAGGATCGCCCTCACGTCTGTTGCGCTCCCCTGCATCGCGGCCTGCTGCATCATCTGGTCGATGACCGTCCGTTGCGTCGTATGCAGGACGCGCTGGTGGTATTCGTCGTTCCGTCCCTCGGCACCCCACGTGACCTCCATCAGTCGGTCCACGACCTCTTCTAGATCCGGGTAATCGCCCATGCTGCCGTACAGGACGAGGCGAGCCATACGCTGAGGCTGGAGAATCTCACCCACCGAGAACGCAGCCGAGGCCTCGGCCACGGCCAGAGGATCGAAGATCTGCTCGGTGTATCCCGTGAACACCTCACCCTCCGAGTGCCGGTAGGCCGGCGGAGGGATCATCGAGATGATGTCATCGGACAACGTCAGAAAGTCGACGTCGAGCGTGGAGAGCACGGTCTCGAGTGCGTCCCGCTGCTCGGTGGCGTCGATGATGGTGAAGGGAGTCTGGCCGTCTCCCTTCAGCGCATAGCGGTAATCGGCTCCCCCCAGGCTCTGGACTGCAGCGCGGAGCTGGAAGCGGTGGTGCATGTAGAGCGGCAAGAGTACGTACTCGAGATTGGAGAGCGGTTCGCCTGCTCGGATCACGTCGGTTCCAAACCGCTCGAGGCCGATATTTCTGATGCGAAGCTCGAGCTTCAAGTGGTCGACCAGGTTGCTGCCGTTGTCCCACACGCTCGCATACTGATGTGCCGCGCCGATGAAGTTGTTGTTCGTGTGGCCCATGTAGATGAGACCATCTCGCACGCCCTCGTCCGCGATGGCTCGCAGCGCAGAGACTTCATCCGTGCCCGCAGGGAACTCGCGGTACAACCAGTTGATCGAGAGCTCGTCGTACGTGCCGATCCGCTGTACGTATGCGTTCGAAAGATCGATGTCGCCGTTGTCATCGATGTCCGCGTACGGTGCCGGATAATCCATGACGCTTTCCCGCCCGTAGGCGCTCGACATGTAGTTATGCGGGAGCCCGATGGTGTGCCCGACCTCGTGCGCCGAGAGCTGCCTCACACGGTCGAGCGCCATCTCCACCGCATCCGAGTTCGGCGCGACCTGAGCGAGGTATTCGTAGTTCGGCGCGTCAGCGAATTCGCCGAGCTCAGGATCCTGCTGCTGCTCCGAGATGCCAGTCGGGAAGGGTGGCACCATCCCCTGGCCATGCATGTAGTCCTGTCGGAGTCGCAGGCTTCCCAGATTCACGACACCACGGATGATTTCACCGGTCCGCGGATCGATGACCGTGTTACCGTAGGAGTATCCGCGCGTCCTCCGGTGAGTCCAGTGGATCATGTTGTACCGCATGTCCTGCGGGTCGATGCCGTCGGGGAGCACTTCGACCTGAAATGCGTCGACGTACCCGGCCGCCTCGAACGCCTGGTTCCACCAGGCGGCCCCGTCGACCAGCGCGGAACGGACAGGCTCGGGCGTACCCGGATCGACGTAGTAGACGATCGGCTCGACCGCGGTGGACCGCTCTGCGTTGGGATCGGTGCGTTCGAGACGGTGCCGCGCCGCGAGCCGGACTGTGCGGTCTTCGTCGATGGGTGTCGCGTAGTCGTAGACAGTCGGTCCGTTCACCCCGACGCGTGGATCCGCGATTCGCGTTTCGTACCCCGACCCAGGCAGCGCGATGAACGAGTGGTGCTGCCTCAAGGTGATCGCATTTCCACTTGCGGCCACGCCGTTCACGAGGCCACCCGGATTACGACTCGTGAAGGTCAGCATCGCCTCGACTTCGGTGTTCTCCGGGAAGGAAGCCACCGCCGGCATGTGGATCACACTACGCGAGGCATCGAGCGTGAAGTCGCCTTGCCCCCGTGCCGCGATCTGATCGACGACGCCGCGGGCGTCACGCAGGAAGAACGACGTCGCATCGACCAATACCCGCCCGTCCGTTTCGGCCGCGATATCGAAGCCCCAGTGCACGGACGGGGCGAAGGCGTCACGAACTGCCTGCACCTCCGTCTGATTATCGCTTTGAGCGACGTACTGGTAATTCGGCTCCACCAGAAGTACACGGGGTCCGACCCGTTCTGCGCTCAGGATGTGTGTCCCACGCAACTGCCCACGATCGATGCCAATCGGATTGCTTCCCAGGCCCGAACCCATGGAGATCTGATAGAGGAACTCGGAGTCGAGCTGTGCGATCTCCCAGAACAATGATCCGGTAGATGCATCCCAGTAGAGATTGAAATAGCCCTCGATTCGCTCCATCCCGGCGGTGCGGTCAGAGATGGACGGCACGTTGGCCGTCTGGGCGTCGAGAGGGGCAGCCTGCACGGACAAGAAGCCCGCGAGGAGGATCGCGGTGATGAGCCTCATCGGTCGTACCTTGGTCGAGAGTGGTCACGAGCGTACGTCGTCGGGCCGAAGGCCAGCGTACGACGGGAAGCCAACGTACGGGTCGCGAACGGGGTGACCAAGCCCCTGCCGGCAATCACCTAGAGCCACCAGCGGACGCCCATGTTCAGCCGGGTTGATGTCGTATTCAGATCAAGACCTTTTGGGGTGGCATTTTCAAGCGTGACGTCCGAGAACCCACCTGCACTGACGAGTAGACCGAGGTCGATCGCGAGCGTTTGGGTTGCGTAGACCATGACACCGCCACCGAGTGAGAGGGCCCCACCTGAAAAGCTGATCTCGTCGACTCCTAAAGAGCTCGACTCAGACAGCTCCGAGACGTCAACAAGACGTCCGGTGAGGCTTCCCTCGAGATAGGGAACCGCGCTCCGCTCTGCACCCGGGAAGTGAACACGTACGCCGAGATCGACATGGCCCATCCCCCACGCTCCTTCGACGTCGACTGCGTTCTCGACTGCGATGTTCGCGCCGTCGACACGAGTGAAGATCGTCACACGTGGATTGAGTCCATATCCGACGTAGAGACCGCCACCTCCGCCGGTGGCCCGGTCTACGTCTTCGGCCTGGATCGAGACGGCCCCCACATGAAGACCAAATATGAATCCCTGAGTCGTCGGATGTTGCGCGGCGACTGGAGTGGCGAAAGCCATCAGGAGCGCGAGGCCAGAAATACCTGCGATTCGGGATATTGTGATGGAATGGGCCACGTCGATACGCCGGCGGAGTGTGGCAACATGGCTGCCGCCTGGAAGGCAGGGTCTCACCACAGTGTCACGCCGGCGGTCAATGACATAACAACCCACGTGTAGGTCAGGTCCAGGCTCACGGCCTCCCAGCGAAGCAGGCCCAGAGGCTGGGCATAGGGCAGAATGGGGATCCGGGCCGCGATATAGCCGAGCTGACGGTCATAACCCCCGACGAGTCCGGCCCGAAAGCCGAACATCGTCTCGAATGGTCCCCACTGTCCCTCGACCCAGGAGCGTTCGAAGGCGACAACCTAGCCGCGTGCCCCGTGCGTATTGATGAATGACGCTGCGAGCACCCCTTCCCGTACGAGTCCAAGCGCATTGTTCTGGTCGAGGCCCCGCGACCAGTCGTACGTGTGCGCTGTGACCATGCCGATGATGGCACGGTCGTGCGGTGTGCGGCGCGACCAGAGGGTGCTCCATCCACCTCGCAGTCGCGCGTCCCCGCGAGCGGACGCCTTCGCGTCCTGGGCCGAGACGCCGAGCGGCGTGAGGCCGAGAAGCATGCTCGCGACGGCTATGGCAGCGATAGCCACGAAGCGGGAAAAGGTTGGGCGCATGTACGGTGCCGAGTGAGGAGACGCGCCAACGTCGGTGCACAGGCGGGGACCGGGCAAGGCCGGTGTGTGGTGGTCATTCCGCTCGCGAATCCACACCTTGTCCGCCAATTCGGGCGTCACGATCCCGAACGACAGGCGGTGACTCGATTCGCGGGGTGAGCGTGGACACAGAACATGACGAACGATTCGTCCTGCACCTGAAGACGACGCTCCATCTGTGCGGCACCGGCAGGTTCCCTGTAAAGCGCCGACTCGGCACCATCGCGGTCCTGGCGCTCGCCCTGGGGCCCCTGGGGTGTCAGTCGGACTTCGATCTCATCCTTTCGGGCGGGATCGTCATCGACGGGACGGGTGCGGCGGGCCGGTCTGCGGACGTCGGTGTGCACGACGGGCGGATCATGGAGGTGGGAGATCTATCAGGCCGTTCAGCGACTGATCGGATGGATGTCTCGGGCCACGTCGTGGCGCCAGGCTTCATCGACCCACACACGCACTCGAGAGGCAGGATCTTCGAGATCCCGACTGCCGATAACTTCGTGCTGCAGGGGGTGACGACCCTCGTCGAGGGCAACGACGGCAGTTCCCCTCTGGACATCGCTCACTGGTACGATTCGCTCACGGCGCGCGGTGGCACGGGTCCGAACTTTGCGATGTTCGTTGGACACGGCAGCATCCGGACTGACGTGCTCGGGCGTGACGATCGAGTGCCCTCCGATGAGGAACTCACCCGGATGCGGCAGCTCGTAGACGGAGCGATGATCGACGGGGCTCTGGGTCTGTCGACCGGGCTCTTCTACCTCCCGGGCAGCTTCGCGAGCACCGAAGAGGTGGTCGAACTCGCCCGTGTCGCGGCCGCGCACGGTGGGATCTACATCTCACATATGCGCAATGAGGGCGATCGCGTCTTCCGGTCGATCGAGGAGACCGTCCGCATTGGTCGGGAGGCTGCGATCCCCGTCCAGATGACGCACCACAAGATCGGCGCCTGGCGTAATTTCGGCCGAGGTTCGGAGTCGATCGCGTCCATTGTAGCTGCCCGCGCCGTAGGGTTCGACAACACGTTCGATCAATAACCGTACCCGGGCTCGGCCACCTCGCCCTCCGCGATTATTCCCCGGTGGGCGCAGGAGGGTGATCGCCTCGCCGAACGCCTAGGCGATCCGGTCACGAGGCAGCGGATCGTGGATGACATGGTCGAGTGGGTAGAGATGCGATTCGCGAGCGATCCGTCGAAGATTCAACTTGTTTCGTGCTCGCTCGATGAAGAATCCGCCGCTGCGTTCCCTTCGGAGATGGCCGGTATCACGCTTGCAGACATCCTCGTGGCTCGTGACGTCGAGGGAGAGGTCGCCACAGCGGACCTGATCCTCGAGATCGACCAGGCCGGCGGGTGCGGCGCGATCTTCCACTCCTTCGACGAAGACGACGTCCAGACCCTGATGCAGTCCGAGTTCGGTATGATCGGGTCGGACGGCAGCCTCGTGCATTTTGGACGGGCGAGCCCACACCCGAGAGGGTACGGCACCTTTCCGCGCGTGCTTGGCCGGTACGTACGTGACCTCGGAGTGCTCAGCCTAGAGGAAGCTGTCCGCCGTATGACGTCGGCGCCTGCCGAGCGGCTCGGTTTCGATGAGCGCGGCCGGATCGAGGTCGGTATGGTGGCGGATCTCGTCGTGTTCGATCCGGAGACGGTCACCGACCGAGCGACCTTCGACGAGCCGCATCAATACCCCGGTGGAATTCCTCATGTGTTCGTCGCTGGTCAGGCCGTGGTGCGAGCGGGGGAAGTCACGGGGGCGCTGCCCGGTGTGATCCTGCGTGGTCCAGGATACCAGAGTCGTTAGCCGGGGCTGGAACCCAAACGAAGAGACAGGAGTCAAAGCATGATCGATCGCCGCCGTTTTCTAGGGACGAGTGCCGCCGCAGGTGCGGGATTCGCGTTGGGTAGTGGGGCATGCGCCCCGGTAGATTCTGCGAACGGGGGGGCGCCAGCCGGCTCCGTTGCGTTCGAGGTCCCGTCCTTCGAGCTCGATGAGGTGACCGTCACCGAACTCCAGGCTGCGATGGCGTCCGGAGAACGGACGTCGCGGTCGATCACGGAGCTGTACATAGGTCGGATTGAAGCCCTCGATGCTCAGGGACCCGAGCTGCGCTCGATCATTGAGCTGAATCCCGACGCACTCGAGCTTGCGGACCAGTTGGATGCGGAGCGCGCGGCCGGCACCGTTCGTGGTCCGTTGCATGGTATCCCGGTGGCGATCAAGGACAACATCGACACCCACGACGGAATGACGACGACCGCTGGTTCCCTGGCCCTGGAAGGGTCGATTCCGCCTCAGGACTCGTATCTCGCCGAGAAGCTTCGTGCAGCTGGCGCCATCATTCTCGCCAAGGCGAACATGAGCGAGTGGGCGTACTTCCGAGGATACCGTGCAACAAGTGGGTGGAGCGCTCGAGGTGGACAGTGCCGAAATCCCTATGCGCTCAACCGGAATCCATGCGGCTCAAGCTCCGGTTCGGGTGTCGCGGTGTCCGCCAATCTCGTGCCTCTGACCATCGGGACGGAGACAGGTGGGTCGATTATGTGTCCGTCGTCGATCAACGGGGTAGTGGGGATCAAGCCGACTGTCGGGCTCTGGAGCCGTTCGGGTGTGATTCCGATTTCGCATTCGCAGGATTCGGCGGGGCCCATGGCGCGTACAGTGCGGGACGCGGCATTGCTTCTCGGTCCGCTTACGGGCGTCGACCCTCGCGACGAGGCGACCGTCGCCAGCGAGGGGAACAGCTTCTTGGACTACACCCAGTTCCTCGATCCAGACGGCCTCCGTGGTGCACGAATCGGGGTCGCTCGCAGCTTCACCTTCCAGGAGCCGCGCGTCTACGACCTCTTCGAAGAGGCGCTTGCTGCGATGCGAGACGCTGGAGCGATTCTGGTGGATCCCACGAACCTCGACGCTTCGGCGTGGAACGATCCGCAGTCGCTCGTGCTGCTGGAATACGAGTTCAAACACGACCTCAACGCCTACCTGGCGAGCTTGGGGCCGGACGCTCCAGTGAAGACGCTCGCAGAGGTGATCGCCTTCAATGAGGCCAACGCGGATCTCGAGATGCCGTACTTCGGACAGGAGCGCCTGCACGATTCACAGGCTCGTGGCCCACTCACCGATCCCGAGTACCTGCGAGCCAAGGCAACGATACAGCTGGCGACACGCGAGGATGGCATTGACCGCCTGGTCAGCGAGCACAATCTCGACGCGATCGTGGCCCCGACACGTGATATCCCATGGGTCACCGATCACATCGCAGGGGACCGACTCGATGGCGGGAGCAGTGCCGGACCTGCTGCGATCGCCGGTTACCCGGACATCAGCGTGCCGATGGGCTTCGTGTCCGGCCTTCCGGTGGGAATCTCCTTTTTCGGGGGTGCATGGACCGAGCCGGCACTCCTGCGGATCGCGTACGCATTCGAGCAGGCGACGAACCATCGGCAGGCGCCGACGTTCGCGCCGACGCTGGGCTGACGACGGGGCCACCCGTACGTTGACTGTCCCGGACAACTCCCGGTTCGGCACCCACCCCAAGCCAGTACGGATATGAACATCATGATCGACGCCGGATTCGCTGCTCTTCGGAAGCACGCGCGAACCACCACGCTGGCCGCCATGGCAATTCTCGTGGCCTGCGGTGGACCGTCCGATGCGCCCTCCGATGCACCCTCCGCTGAGTCCGAAGCCGAGCTCGTCGCCCGTGCGCGGGGCATCCACGAGCGCGTGATCACGCTCGACACGCACGACGACATCAGCCCGGCGAACTTCACGGCCGAACGCAACTACACGATGGATCTGGGCAACCAGGTGAACTTGCCCAAGATGAACGCGGGTGGACTCGACGTTGCGTGGCTGATCGTCTACGTGGGGCAGGGCGACCTGACCGAGGCGGGCTTCGACGATGCCTATGCGCAGGCGATCGCCAAGTTCGATGCGATCCACCGGCTGACCGAGGAGATCGCACCGGACGAGATCGGTCTGGCGCTCACCTCTGACGACGTCCGCCGTTTCGTGGCTGAGGGAAAGAAGGTCGCCATGATCGGGATCGAGAACGGCTATCCCGTGGGCATGGATGTCAGCAGGG
>JAKMDG010000467.1 GCA_022428035.1 Longimicrobiales bacterium | reverse complement strand
CCTTCAGAGTGTCGACGAGAACTTCGACCCCTCTCTCGGCTTCGTGCGCCGACGGGATATCATCAAGTACGGAGGAACGCTCGCGTATACGCCTCGATTTGAGCGCAGCCCCTGGGCACGTTCCCTCGTTACAGCCCTCGTCGTCGACCGTATCGATGGGCAGGACGGCAATCAGCAGTCATCGAGCCAGCTGTCGCACAATATGCTGACGTTTCAGTCGGGTAACTTTGTAAGTCTGAATGTGCGGCGTCGCTTCGAGCGGCTCGATGAGGCCAGCAGCATTCAGGGACGCCCGCTCGCGGAAGGAGACTATGAGTTCTTCTCTGCAGACGGGTCTTTCCGAACGAACACCAGTCGCACCCTGTCGGGCTCAGGCAACGTCTCCTTCGGTGAGTTCTGGAATGGTGACCGGACCAGCTACGGTGGGTCGCTCATGTGGAAGACAGGTCCGTACCTCACGCTCACCGGATCGGCGAATCGCAACAACATCGACCTCCCGGTTGAGGACGGATCTTTCTCGACGACGCTGGTGAGCCTCGACGTACTCGGCGCAGTCTCTCGGAGCCTTTTCGCTAACGCGCTCGTTCAGTGGGATGACGTGTCCCGGGTCCTCCGGGCGAATATCCGGATCGACTGGATCCACACGCCGGGGAGCGACCTGTTCCTCGTACTGGATACCGGCTATCTGACAGGCGACCTGCTGGATCCTCGCGATCCGAGGTGGCTCCGGCGCACGGGTGTGGCCAAGCTGACGTACCTGATCGCGTTCTGAGTCAGAACGACAGCAGCTTGGTGAATTTTGCCGTGAGGAAGCGGTCGAGCACCGTGTTGGCAGCGGTATCCCGCCGTTCGGTAAGCACGATGTACAGGTCCGAGAGCGGTGCGTGGATCCAACGGAAGCGAAGGTTGGTCACCATCTCCTCCGATGCCTCGTTGTACTGCACGAATGCGCTGGTGAGCAGCGTAGTCGAGAAGAAGAGGTCGAGCTTGGCGCCATAGACGTCTGCCGTGGTGGAGACCTGACCCGGGAGATCGATCTCGTTGTGGTTGAGAGAGAGGTTCAGCAGCACCTGTGGACCCAGGCGCCCCAGTACGCTCCCCCCAATCGATCGACGGTTTCCGGAGAAATATTCGCCGCCGCTCGCGTTCACGCGCCCCGAAATCTTTCGAGCTCCGCTCAGCGTGTACGATGCGGACGCCTCCACGAAATCGTACCGTCCCACCGGAACCTCGGCTCCACGAACGGAGAAGGCTTCGTCGACTCGCTCGTACCGGTCCGTGACATCGAAGCTGGCCATACTACCGTCCCGGAAGTCGAGCCCGAGGCCGGCCGTACCCAGGCGCGTCTGCAGATCCCCATCGAGGTCCGCATAGACATGCTGCTCGACGTAAGGATTGAGCTGGAGGATACCGGCCCAGTCCACCCGCGGCCGAACCCCGATCGTGCCGTAGCCGTGTTGCATGCCTCGGCGGCGCACGAAGCCGACACCCGGGTCGAAGTCATCGTCGAACGTCCGGTAGAGGGTGAAGATCTCCCAGAACGGATCACGCCAACCCGCCGAAACGCGGCCAGCCATCTCCCGATCGATCGGAGATCCGTCCGCCGCGGTCCCCTGAGTTGCCGCCAGGTATGACTGGACCAGCAGGTAGCCATTCATCGCCTGCAGGTTCGCATCGACTCCGTAGCTGAGGTTGTCTGCCGGGCCTCCGCCGGTCTCCTCACGGTTCACGACGATCCCGCCAATACTGAGTCCCCGGCTCGGCTCACCACGTACACGCGCCACCGTGAAGTTCTCGGCCGAAAACGAGTCCTGACTACGCGTCTGCATGTTGAGCACGCCGAGGCTCACCGGCCCGGCCGTCCCCGTGACTCGCCCCCCCCCGAGGATCGGGATCGGCGCTCCCTGGGGACTCAGGCCGATGCGGCGTGAATAGAACAGTGTGAAATCGCGGTTCGTGGCTCCGGAACGTGTCTGGCGGTTCCCCTGATCGCCGAACTGAAAGATGCCCGCGTTCTCCAGAAAGAACTCTCGCTTCTCCGGAAAGAAGAGTGAGAAGCGCGTCAGGTTCACCTGTTCCTGATCGACCTCGACCTGGCTGAAGTCGGTGTTCACCGTCAGGTCGAGCGTCATGCCGGGCGTGATGCCGTATTTCAGGTCGAGACCGGCGTCGATTTCCGAGTCGGCGTCGGCTTGAAGATCACCCGAGGGTCGGGCCCCGAGCAGAAAGGGCTTTACCGACAGGTTCCGTCCCGGGCGCAGGCCGTCGACGCCGGTGAGCTGTCCCCCTCGCGAACTCACGTAGATCTGCCAACGCCGATCCATGGGCGACCATGTGGCGTCCTCGTTCTTCCGACGGATACGCCGCAGGAGATTCAGGCCCCAGACCTGCTCGTCTCGTGCCGCATCGAAGCGAAGCTGTGACCAGGGAATTGCGAGCTCCAGCGTCCATCCGCTGTCGTGGACGCGCGTCCGCAGGTCGAAGGCTGCGTCCCACGCGGCATTGTTGATACGCCCGTCGTCAGCCGACTGGATGTCGCGGACCGCCCCACCGGGATTGAAGAAGAAGGAGAAGACGGTTTTTCCGTCGAGGAACGGGTCGAGCATGATCCCGAAAGCATCGCCGTCTCGAGTGTTGGGGTCTCGCTGCAGCGTGGGAATGAGCGGCTCGTATCCCGGCTGATCCATCAGCTCCGCGCCGATGTAGAGGTACCCGTCGTCAAACAGGATGCGCACCTCGGTTCGCTCGGTCGATGGCATGCCCGCGTCGGGCTTTTGCTGCCAGAACTCGTCAATGACCGGTGCTGCAGCCCACGTGGCATCATCGAGTACGCCGTCGATCTCGATCGGACCTGTGGCCCGCGCAGCCGAAGCGGTTGGCCTCGGGGCAGCATCCAGATCGATCGGGGTCTGGGCAACGCCTGCCTGCGGACCGATGGCGAGTGCCGGACCAACGATGAGCAGGAGGAAAAATCTCAGTCGGTTGCGGATCATGACGGTGTAGAGGCATTGCAGTGACACTCTACGAGACACGCGAACAGCCTGTCCGGTTGAGGAGACCAGACCCGTTGGGCCGATCCCGGATGAGCTCAGAACGCGAGGAGCTTCGTGAGCTTCAGCGTCAGGCCCCGTTCCAGAAGAGGCTCAGCGGTACCCGAGGCCAGGGTTCGACGCTCGGTGTAGACCAGGAAGAGATCCGAAAGCGGCGCGTGGATGAGGTTCATGCGCACATTCGAGATCAGTTCCTCCGTCGCGCCATTGTACTGTACGAACGCCAGAAAGAACGCCTGCGTGTTGAGTGCGTACCGGAGTCGTGCGCTGTAGATGTCGGCACTGAACGCAGCGCCGCCTAGAGCGAGGTCGTTTCTCTGTCCCCCCAGTTCGAGCGCGATATGCTCGTTCGGGCGGAACGTGACGTCGGCTGAGTAAGAGGTGCGTGATCCGTCGTAGAAATCACCCCACTGCACGCCTCCGGACAGGAAGATCGGAAGATCACCGCGCGTAGACAGACGCACGCTGGGCTCCAGCCACTCGTAGGTCTCAGGTGCGATCGGCACACCACCGATGGTCGTCGTCTCGAAGAGACGTTCGTACCGGTCCCGAACGCGTGCGGTGATCTGACCACCGGCCGACAGTGACACCACGGTGCCCGCTTCGATGCCTCGGGTCTCAAGCGCGTCCTCGAGGGTCGTATAGACGTCGAGATCCACGTACGGGTTGATCTCGCGGATCCCGAACCGGTTCACCTGAGGGTGGATGCCCACAGTCGTGAAGTATCGACGCACCGCGGTACGGTCGATGAAACCGGTCTCGGGTTTGAACCCGTCTCCGACATGCTTGAAGAGGCCTGAGATGTTCCAGAAAGGACTTCTCCAGGCGCCTTGAAGCATCGCGATGTTGGCGTCGCCGTTCTGTACACCGTCCTCCGTACGTGCCCAGTAGGTGGAAAAGAGCGCGTTCGGCGAAAGCTGGACGTTCGCGTCGATTCCCCAAGAGCGGTTGTACGCCGAGAGATCGCCTCCGCCCGTCTCTTGCCGGTTGATGAACATGCCGCCGATCGTTGCCGCGCCGAACGTGCCCTTGGCACGGGCGACTGCGAAGTTCTCGGCCGTGTAGTTCGAGCCATCGGAGAGCCCGTTGAACGATCGGGTCTGCATGTCGAGGACGCCGATCTCGAAGCGGTCTCCGATCCGGCCCGTGAGACGAGCTCCCCCCCCGATCGGCAGCGGCTCACGCGTGCTCGACAACCCGATCCGACGGGAGTTGAAGAGGCGGAAGTTTCTTGGACTGCTGCCGGTACGGTAGTTGCGGATCGCAGTGTCCTGAAAGCCGAACGTACCCTCGTTTTCCAGAAAGAAATCGCGGCGTTCGGGGAAGAAGAGAGAGAACCGACTGAGGTTTACCTGCTCCTGATCGACCTCGACCTGACTGAAGTCTGTATTCACCGTGAGGTCGAGTGTCATACGAGGTGTCAGGCCCCACTTCGCGTCGAGCCCGATATCGCCACTCTGCTCGGCTGGGTTGTGTCGTGAGCCGGTCAGTCGGTCCCCGAGAGCGTATGGTTTGATCCAGAGGTTTCGTCCGCGCGGCAGGTCACTGAGACCCTCCATTGTCCCCGCAAGAGAGAACTTGTAGACACGGTACTGGAGGGGGATCGGGGCCCAGATCGCATCTTCGTTCCTGCTCCGAATGCGGCGGGAGAAATTGATGCCCCAGACCTGGTCGCCAACGACCGGGTTGAAGCGCATTGTCGCGAAGGGGATCGCCATTTCAACGATCCACGTCGAGTCATTAATCGAGGTGCGCACGTCGACGATGCCTTCCCACGCCGGAGACATGTCCCGTTGGTCGTTGAAGGCCTGAGCGTCCCACAGTGCTCCACCCGGGTTTACGGCCCACAAGAAGCCGTTCCGGCGATCGAGATAGGTGTCGATCCCAACGCCGAAGATGTCGGAGTTCGGTGTATCGAAGTCCTGCTCGAGACCGGGTATGGCCAGGTTTCCCGTGTCGTCGTCATACAGGATCGCGCCGATGTACAGGTTCTGATCATCATAGATGATCCTCAGGATCGTCTCCTGAGACGCTGGCATGCCGGCGTCGGGGATCGTCTGGATCCAGGTGTTGCGATCAGCGCGGGCTCGGGCCCAGGCTGCGTCGTCAAGGAATCCGTCGATCACCACAGGCTCGTCGACGTGGGTCGCGTGGATAACCGGTCGGGGGACGGCGAGGGGGTCGACCGGGTACTGCTGCGGCGACCTCGGGGACTGGGCTGACGTTGGTGTGGCCTGGGCCGCCCACGAGCCGAGTGAGAGGAAGATCAGAGCCACGGCCCGGACGGCACCCTCTCTTCCCGTCATCAGCCGCCTCCTTCCCCAGGCAAGAGCGTTCATACGGGCGCAAGAGTGGAGGCGTCGGTCCTGGCGGCAGGAGCCATCAGGACGAACATCCAGTTCGTGATCACCAACGACGCAGGCCAGCGGTAGGGGAGTCGGCGCACAGTAAACGTTCGGAGCGATGAAAGGCGCGACAACCTGAGGGCGAGTCGTCGAGGACGCTAGTGGTGCGTATGACTCGTACCGGAGGTGAGTCGGAAAGAGGGGCACCGTAGGCGGTCACAGGTTGAAGCCGCACACGGGCCCTACTAGCTTTTCCGGCTTGATGCGCCGACTTGTTCGGCCTCAAGGAAGGGCCTGTAGCTCAGTTGGTTAGAGCGCACGCCTGATAAGCGTGAGGTCGGAAGTTCAAATCTTCCCAGGCCCACTTTGTGAAGTGAAAGCCCCGCTTGGTCGTAGGTGACCGGGCGGGGCATTTTTCGTGGCCCAGGGTCAGCCTGGCTCGCGCCTGCCTGGTTCCTCACTGAGCGGCCTGTGCCTGGTCCCTGCGAGCGTTTCTTGGAACTTCGGAGGCTTGTCGTGGAAGATGCCAAATCCTCGGCGTCGAACCGGAAATGTCCGGAGTCTCTTCGGGAGTGACCCATACGGCCGTTGCCTTCACTCGCCGCGACCACACCGGAAACGTCGTATGGTTATGATCAGGCAATCCCGTAGAGCCCACTCCGGGTTCGCGAATGCTTCTCTGGAAGCTGTCGGCGCTCAGTCGGTCGTGGACTCTTCAACGAGTCTGACGGCGCCACCATGTTCGCGCGGCAGTCCTCGCCGTTCCATCCCTGCCTGCGATCGGAGTTTCTATCTCTATGGGCTGGGTCGACTGAGCTTCGACAGCAGAGTGGGCGTACCGGGCCGGGGAGAACATCCTCCTCAGCTCGCAGTGTGCTGGGGCCCGGCCGTCAGTCCCAATCCCGCCCCATGACCTCCAGCCGACGTATCATCTGATCCACCAGGAAACCGACATGTTCGGGCGTGATGGGCGCACGGAGGTAGTCCGGGGCGTCGTGCTCCAAGAGGATCCGCTCCAGGGCTTTGTCGTCGTCGGGCGTCAGAACCGCCACGGATATCCTGGACAGCAGGTTGAGGAAGGCATCTCGGGCTGCCCTCAACACATGCGCGGCTTCGTCGCCTTCGTGCTGGAGGTCGAGAAGGACAAGTTCGTGCGAGTGGATGTCAGCCCACACGGCCACCGGGTTCGGCAGCGTCTGCGGCGAGCAAGCGGAATGGTTACGCAGAGGATGGAACAGGCAGCGCAGCCCGCGTCAGCTTGATTGTTCACCTCAGGCCGACTGGGATTCTTTTTGTGGAGCACGCCAACACGCCGTTTGCCGGTGCCCGTATGGGGGTAGGGCAGTCGGTACGATAAACGCAGAAGTGATCGGTATTCACAGTCGACCTCATCGAGCCGCTGTTTGCGTCCGACCGCCGGGACGCGCAGCTTGGCCGCGAGCACGTTCGTGCTTTGGCCCCAACTGCTATCCAGCTCTCAGGGTGCCGATGAGCGCCGACCCAAGCAACTCTCCCGAAAGCAGATCTGCCTCGGCTCAGCCCAGCAACACGTCCGAGGCTGCCTTCGCTGACTTGGAGATGCCGGACCTGACGCTGCGTGGCCTCATGAGCCACTTCGGTCCGGGTGTCATTCTCATGATGACGGGGATTGGAACGAGTCATCTCGTGACGGCCCCCACCGCTGGTGGCCGTTTTGGCTACGCGCTGCTCTGGTGTCTGCCTGTGGCCTACATCTTCAAGTACTACGGTTTCGAGATGGCCTTCCGGTTCACCAATGCGACCGGTAAGAGCATGATCGAGGCGTACAGTACGGCCTGGAAGAAGTGGCCGTTGTGGTACGTCATGATCACGACACTCATCCAATGCGCGGTGGGCCAGGCCGGGCGACTGATTGCGGTCGCGGCGGTAGCGTACTGGGTCGGTAGCGAGGTGATTGGTCTTCCATTCTCTCTTCCTCAGTACGGCCTGGGGCTCGCCCTGGTGGCGGTAACAGTCATCTTGCGCGGCCGCTATCAGGCGGTCGAGATGGCGGCTAAGGTGCTTGCTGCGACTCTGGTTGTCTCGACATTGGCGGTCTTTGTCGCTGAGCCATCCCCGATCTCGGCGATGGCGAATTTTTTCATTTTCGAAGTTCCGGATCCGGCTCTCGGTGACAATGGATCATGGCTTATTATTGCCGCGTTTCTGGGCCTGCTTCCGACGGGTATCGACGTCTCTCTTCAGGCGTCGGAGTGGGGGAAGGCAAAGAAGAAGGGGATGAGCAAGATCCGCGAACGACTCGAGGATATGGGTCTTGCGACCCCGTTTGACCCGTTCGCCCCCCGCAAGACGGACCTCGCGGTTGATACGTCAAAGTTGCCTCAGAACGCGTCGGACTATTGTCGCCGCTGGTTCAAGATCGGTACGTGGGATTTCCGGCAGGGACACGTGGTTTCCTTCGTTCTTGCTGTGATCTTCTTGCTGCTCGCAGCGGTGCGCATCTACCCCAGCGAGCTCGAGGGTCGCGGAGTCATGGGCGACATCGTGCGCATCTTCACCGCGAACCTTTCCGGACCGATGGCTGTGGTCTTCATGCTTGGCGCCTTTGCGGCCACGTTCTCCACGGCATTCAACTATTTCGACGGGTGGCCACGGATTGTAGGCGCGTGCTCCCGCAATCTCTTTCGGGGGACTGCGCGTCTGACCGGGATCGATTCGGAAAGCCTCACGCCGGAGCACCGGAGCACTTGGTACTCGGAGTACAACATCTACCGCGCGACCATGCTTTACTCGCTGGTCGCCTCCGTGGCGATCATCTGGGGACTGCCGCGTCCGGTGTTTCTCGTCCTCGTCGCGTCGGCGCTCGCTCCCTTCGTTGCACCCGTGATTTTCTTCCTGAATTTCTGGTACTGCCTGACGATCATTCCGAAGGACGATGCAGCCTTCTATCCGTCAGCGTTCGCGCGCGGCTTCGGCTGGACGAGTCTCGCGGTCTTTACGGGTCTGACCGGCATCTCGATCTACTGGACGATCTGGGTCCGTTACTTCGGAGGCTGACAGGTAGGAGCAGCGCTCCGGTCTACCGGTAGGTCCCCGCGACCCGACCGCGCTGCTGAACGAGGGCCAGTACGGTATCGATCGTGGGTGTCGGTTCGTCGACGAGGCGACCCATTTCCTGGACGGACGTGACGAGTGCGTCGATCTCCATTGCACGCCCCCGCTCGAGGTCCTGAAGCATCGATGTTCGATGCGCGCCCACTGCTGCGGCTCCGTCAATGCGCTTGTCCACGTCGATCGGGAAGCGAACGCCGAGTTTCTGGCCGATCGCCTGCGCCTCCAGCATCATGGCTCGGGATACGGCGCGCGTACCGGGATCGGTCGCGACGGTATCCAAGGTTTCCAGCGTGAGAGCACTGATCGGATTGAAGCAGAGGTTGCCCCACAGCTTGACCCAGAGCTCGTCGCGGATGCGCCGGACCGGAGCGCGAAACCCGGCGTTCTTCAATGCACCAGCCAGGGCCAGCACCCGCTCTGTCTTGTCGCCACTTGGCTCCCCCAGTGAGAATCGATTGCCATCGAGGTGCTGGATGACGCCCGGCTCCACTACCTCGGTCGCGGGATAGACCACGCAGCCGATCGCACGCTCAGGACCGATCCCGTTCCACTGGGTCTCGCCGGGATCGACACTCTGGAGCCGTGTCCCTTCCCATGGCCCCTCCAGCCGATGGAAGTACCACCATGGGACCCCGTTGACGGCGCTCACCACGGCCGTGTCAGGTCCAAGAAGCGGCTGCATCGCGTCGACGACGGCCGGCGCAGAGTGCGCCTTGAGTGTCACGATGACGTAGTCATGCTGACCGGCTGCGGCCGGATCACTCGTGCATCGCGGGTGAGCGATTCGTTCTTCGCCGTCGATGCGCAGACGGACCCCGTTCTTCTGCATCGCCTCCAGGTGGGGGCCGCGTGCGATCAGTGTGACATCTTCACCAGCGAGAGATAGTTGGACCCCAAGGTATCCACCGATCGCACCCGCCCCGTAGATACAGATCTTCACGAGATTCCGAGCTGCTCTGCAAGACCGATACGGCGAAGTTTTCCGGTTGGCCCTTTGGGGATCTCATCCATGATCAGGACGGTGCGGGGTACCTTGAAGTCAGCTAAGCGGGTGGAGGCGAAGTCGCGAATGTCCCCTGTGGTCGCCTCCATTCCCTCGCGCAGGACGACGGCTGCGGCGACCTCCTCACCGAGCTTGTCGTGCGGGACGGCGAAGGTCACCACCTGCTGGACCGCAGGGTGATCCATCAGCACGACGTCAACTTCTTTCGGCGAGATCTTCTCTCCTCCGCGGTTGATGATCTCCTTCAGGCGGCCGGTAAGCGAAAAATAGCCGTCGTCGTCCATCGCCCCCTGGTCACCCGTCCGGAACCACCCGTGGGTGAAGGCCTTCTCGTTCGCCTCGGGGTTGTTCTCATAACCCAGCGTGACGTTGGGCCCCCGGATCACGATCTCACCGATTTCGCCGACCTCGAGCAAATTGCCATCGTCATCCATGATGGCGACCTCAGGTCCTGACGCGCACCCAACGGTGCCTGCTTTTCGTAGTCCGGGCGGGAGCTGGTTGCACGTCATTTGATGCGAGGCCTCGGTCATGGCGTACGCCTCGACGACGGGCACCCCAAACGTCTCTTCCAGTTCGCCTAGAACCTGAGGCGGGAGAGAGGACGAAGACGAGCGAATGAGTCGAAGACTTTCGCTGCCGCGCTCGACCGACTCCGCGTTACGCGGGGCGCGAGCGAGGATAGCCTGATGCATGGTGGGTACGGCTGAGTACCACGACGGGCGAACGGCATCCATCCAGCTGTAGAACTTCAGGGCGTTGAATCCAGGTGTGCAGACCACCGTGGCCCCGGTCGACAGCGACGACAGAACGGGTGCCATAAGGCCGTGGATGTGGAAGAGCGGCATCACGTTGAGGCACGTATCACCAGGCTCTAGCCGCAGCGTCCCGCGGATATTGGCCGCGGACGCACAAATGTTGCGGTGCATGAGCGGAACGATCTTCGGTCTTGATGTCGTCCCGGAGGTATGGAGCACGAGTGCGACGTCGTCGGCGTCCGCCGGCCCGGGGAGTGCCGGTGAAGCGCCAGGCTCGCCTTCGGGTTCCAGGTCGAAGATGCCGGCCGGGGCTCCCTCGGGGACACGCAGTCGGATGATCATCGCGCCCAGCGCTCGTGCCGCGTCGATCGCTTCGGACTCACTGCCCTCCTCTACGACCAGGGCCTTCGCGCCCAGATCCTCGATGTAGAAGTCGTACTCTTTTCGCCGGTATCCGGGATTCAGGGGTGCCGTCGTCACGCCGCACGCCAACGAGATGAACGCGGATGCCATCTCCGGACCATTCGGCAGAACGATCGCGACCCGGTCGCCACGGCCCAGACCGAGCTCGTTGAGGCGCTCGACCGTTCGATCCGCGTGAGAGCGCAGGCCGGCGTAGTCGAGGCTGACTCGATCGGGAGCCCCGATCGCCGGCGCGTCGTCTGCGCCGGTATTCAGTATGGCCCGAACCGTGCGCGGGTCTTGTGACATTGTGCTTCGTCCGAGAGGTCGAGATGAGCGAGGAATCCGGGCCGGGATGATACCGTCCGGCTGCGAGGCGGCGAGTTCTGTGGGTGCTTTTCCCCGGGGGCCGGTCAGCGCTTTGGCAGCTCTGTCCGGAGCGTGTTACGCGGGTGGACGATCGGTACGCATGAGGGAGCCGAACCCTGGGAGCGAGTCTTCGATGCCCATGGACCGGAGGGCATGCCAGTAGGTGGCCGTATTGACCGCGACCACTGGCTTGCCGAGCTCCTGCTCCAGTTCATCAACGAGATTCGTAGCGACCAGATTGGTACCGACTTGCAGGAGTCCGTCCACCTCGTCTGTGTCCGCTGCTCGAAACGCGGAGCGGATCTCCTCGGCGGTGATTCGGCCCGAGAAGACCTTTCCTTTCTGAGCACTGGCTAGTGCCTGAACCGCTGCGACATGAAATCCTTCCGACGTGAAGTGGTCGATAACGTGAGCGACGGCTGACTCAGGGAAAGGGTTCACGATCCCGAGGCTGCTGCATTCGAGTGTCCGAAGGGCAGACAGGACCGCGTCTGTAGCCGTCGTAACGTCCAGACCGCTTGCCCGCTGAAGCTCGGCCTTGAGTGTGGCCGCCACGGACGCAGCATTCGGCAGGTACTCCGGGGAGTAGCCGAGGACCACATGGTCGGGCTCGCACGCAGGCACCATGTGCACCGCGGGCGCCATGAGCTGGAGCAGGTGATCCGGCGTGGTGGGTAGCTCGGGGAAGGGGAAGCGAAACGCATGGTT
>JAKMDG010000456.1 GCA_022428035.1 Longimicrobiales bacterium | reverse complement strand
GCAACGGAGCTGTACTGGACATCTTCAGTGCAGCGATCGCGCGGAATCTGTCCAGTTTTCCATTGAGTTCGACGGTCTCTAGTCAAACGTTCCGCTTTGTCGGTGGCGTGCCGACGCCGAGTTCCTCCTCGTTCGGTCCGATCTTTTCGGAACGAGCTCAGACCCTGGGGCGGGGGCGATTCGATGTGGGCTTCAGCTACACCTCGTTGGGCTTCGACGCCTTGCGTGGTGTACCTCTTGACGATCTGAAGCTGAACTTCCTCCATCAAAACGTAGACTTCGACGGATGTGACGCCCTAGGCGAAGATTGCACCCTGTTCGGCTTTCCCAGCGCTGAAAATGCTGTCATCAATCTTGGACTGAACCTTCAGGCCCAGGCTCAGATCCACGCCTTCAATGCAGTTGTGGGCGTCGCGGACTGGCTCGATGTCGGCGTGGTTGTTCCGGTTGTAAGGATCCGGATCGATGGCCAGTCCTCTGCCGAAATCAATACAGTCAACATCCTCGAGGTTCAGCACTTTTTCGGCGGGACGCCGGATGCCCCGGAGTTGACGGCGAGTACGACTTCCGGAGGCGAGACGCTCGGACTGGGTGATGTGGCCGTTCGGACGAAGGTGCAGCTTCTCGATGATGATGGTCTGGGTGTTGCCATCCTGGGTGAGGCCCGTATTCCGACAGGCCGCTCAGAGGACTTTCTGGGCACCGGAGACTGGGGCGGCCGGGGTGTGTTCATTGCATCCGGTCAGTTTGGTGACTTCTCACCTCACGCCAACTTCGGCTATCGCTTCCGCGGTGGTGACAGTGCGAACGACAGTTTTCAATTCGCAGCGGGCTTCGATCACCTCATCGCCCCATGGGCGACCTTCGTGGTCGACCTGCTGGGCGAGATCGAGATGGGTGACCCGCTGGCCTTCCCGGAGCCTGCCACAATCGAATGGCCCGTACGGCGCCAGGTCAGCCTGACGAATATCCCGAACTCGAGGGACGACACTGTGGCGGGAGCGTTCGGCTTCAAATTCCGAACTCAGAGTGGAATGGTGCTCTGGACCAACGCGCTCATTGCGCTGAATGACGGCGGAATGCGGGACAAGGTCACCACGACGTTCGGTCTCCAGTACGCAACCCGCTGACGATCGGGGTTGCGGGGAGGGCCGGGTCTCAGCGGCTGGTGGTCACGCTCGCCGTCACGACCCACGTCCCGCCGCGATTTCCAAGCGTGAACTCCTGTTCGATCTCCGGCGCCTGTTCGCTGCCGCTCATGGTGAAGCGATAGGTCGTACCGACGACCGCAACGATCGATCCTGACTGCTCGCGGGTGGAGACCACATCGTAGCGGACGCTGATCTCATCGACAGCGTCGAAGAGCCCTTCCAGACCCTGAGCTTCTTCAGCGGAGATGCTGGTCCATACGGATCGAACTCGCGCCATGTCCTCAGATTCCATGGCGTCTTCGAGGCGATCCAGCACGTCATCAGCGATCTCGCGAGGGGAGGGCGCCGCCGGCGTTGACACGCGAGCGGCCTCGGTCGTTTCCACGCCCGCGCGCTCCCAGGCAGTCCTGGCACGGTTGATCACCTGGACCGCTTCCGTGTAGTCGCCCGCGTTCGCCGCGCGCGTCGCTTCGTTCTCCAGCCGCTCGGCCTCGGACCGCGAGGGAACCGTTCCAGCGGCCGAGCGCAGCGACGCGAGGGCTGACCGGGTGGACTCATACTGGCGCAGGTCCGAGGCGTTGGTCCTCAGGGCGTCATATCCCGCGCGCGCCTGCTCCTGAAGAGCAGAGGCCTCGTCAAAATCGTTGGAAGCCGCAGAAGCATCGGCCCGAGTCCGCATGGCGTCGAGGTCCAAAAGACGCTGCTGCAGTTGCTGCGGGATTCCGGAACCAACGGCGTCGCCTCTCGCGGCGCCTACGGATCGAGCCAGTTCTGCATAGGCGGTTCTGGCGCGTTCAGTACCGTCGTCTACCGCACTTGGCTGCGGACGCGTCGGCGGGGATGCTTCCTGGACCGGTCTCGTCGCCGCGGGCTGAGGTGTCGCGTCGGGTTGAATCGGCTCTGACCGGTTGGTACCGGATGCCATGCGCAGCGTCTCCTCCAACGGCGGGAGAAAGACACTTTCGGGACTCCGACGCTTGAGTTCGTCAAGCAACGTCTGGGCGCGCCCCACGGATCCCCGGGCCACGGCTGCCGCGATCAGGTGGGCGGACGCGGGATCGTATTGCCCGGCGAGCATGATGGCTCTCTCGAAGGCGTCCGTGGCATCTGATGAGGTTGGGCCTTCTACGTGGTAGACGGCGTCTCCGAGGAGATAGAGCACGTCCGGGTCGCCCGGCCGGATACCGGCAAGCTCGTCGAAGATCCCGATCGCGTCGTTGGAGCCGTTAGCAAGCTGCAGCAGCCCACTCACGAGACGGCGTTCACTGAGCGGTAGCTGCTCACCTAGCTCGAGCGCGCGCTGAGCGTCGGGATCCCCGGTGTACGGCTGCGGCGAGGAGGCGAGCGCTCGGGTGAATGAGAGTCGCACGAGGGCGAGGGCGAAATCGGGATCTGCTTCTTTCGAGCGACCAAAAGCCGCGATGGCTTCTCGCCACTCACCGTCACGCACCAGTCGCTCACCCTCCAGAAAGGCGAGAAGAGCCTCCGGAGATGTGGTGAAGACCACGGGGTTCACGGATCCTTCTGTATCTGCCAGCGGTGACCCAGACAGGAGTTGGTTGGTCAGATCTGCGACCAGGGCGCCGAGATCACGGGCAGGATCACTGACCGATGCACTACTGAGTTCTTCCCCCGTGCGAACATCGACCAGCGTCGCAGAGAGTTGGGGAGCCGTGGCCGGTCCCTGGATCGAGCCGTTGATCACGAATCGGCTGCCGAGCGCCTGGGCAGCCCGGGTGCCTTCGCCCCCCTCCTCGTCGATCTGCCGACGAAGCACCAAGGGGTCGGCAGCGGCGACCCCGGCTCCTGCAAGGGCGTAGCCCATGAGGTCCGGAACACCTTCGGACAGAAAGCCGTCTATCCCGGACACCGCAAACGGCAGGACGGCGACCTGCGGTGAAGCCGAGGAAACTGCTGGCTCGATACGGGATTGAGCGTTGTTGTTCCCGACCTCTGCCGTGGGTCCCACCACCGAGGCGACGAGCAACAGACCCGTAAAGGCAACGAAGCCCCCGGCCACCGTACGCGCCCATGTCAGACCCGGGAGCTGTCCCTGGCGGAGGGAGCGGATAAGGTCACCCGGGGCAAGAGACCAGGCACCGAGCGGTGTGACCGGGCGTTGCCATGTCGGGCGCGATTGCACCCATGAGGTAACCAGGACGATTACGAGTCCGAGGGCCAGCAGGACCCCCGCCCCGAGTGTGATCCAGTCCGGGAAGCCGAAGCGGTCTCGCAGCACGGTGCTGGCCCAGATCATGACACCGGACGCGGCGAGGTGGGTGACCGCCGCCCCCGCTACGTGCACCCTGCGCCCTTGTTGATCCTGGGCGGGCAACATCGGACTCTGGGTCATCAGAGTGCCGGTATCGATCGACGTGGTCGTCGCCTCCTCCGGAGGAACCACAGCGAACAACCACACCGGAGAACCGAGACCTTTGAGTTCTCGTTCTCCTACTGAAGCGAAGTGGAAGTCTCTGCGCTGCTTCAGCTGTCGCCATACATCCTGACTGACCAGGATCTGCCCGGGCTCCGCCGCGTTCTGGATTCGTGCAGCGACGTTTACACCGTCCCCGAACAGGTCACCGTTCGCGGCCATGAGCACGTCACCCACGTGGATGCCCGTCCGAAGAAGAGGCTTGGGCTTAACCTCTTCCGTTGCCAGCGCGAATTCGTCGTGGAACTGAACGGCGGTGCGGACCGCTCGCTCTGTACTAGTGAACTCGGCGAACGCGGCATCGCCGATGAACTGAACGAGACGTCCACCTCCCGCGTCGATGATCTTGCGGGCCGTTGCGTGGAAGACGTCGAGAAGCGCGAGAGCCGCTCCCTCGTCCGTCGCTGAGAGCGAACTGTACCCGACAAGATCTGCGAACCATACGGCGGCGAGGCGCCGCTCAGGCATCGTGTCTCCGCTCGCGGCGGTGGGCACAGGTGGGAGTTTGTCCTGGGTCCCGAACTCCGGGAATTCACGGGTCGAGATGTTGGCAAATTCGCGAAGCTTGTCCCGAAAGATCCGTGCCGAAGCATATCGGTCGTCCGGCTCCCTCTGAAGAAGGCGAGTCACCATACTGGAAACTTCGTCGGGGACGTCCGGACGATGATCCCGCAAGGGTAGGACATCACATCGGTCCGTAGCAGCCATGAGCTGGTAGACCTGATCTGTCGGCTCGTGAGCCATCTTCCCCAGCCACGGGTCCCGACCTGTCAGGAGCGCATACAGGATGACACCCAGGGCGAAGAGGTCCGTTCGGCCGTCTACCTCTTCAGCTCGGATCTGCTCGGGAGCCGCATAGCCCGGGGTCCCGATCGCTCCGGTCGTGGTGAGACGACTATCCACGTCGGCATCGGCGATCTTGGCGATCCCGAAGTCCAGAACCATCACCCTGGCCGAGCCATCGTCGTCCTGAGTCATCATCAGGTTCTGGAGCTTGAGATCCCGATGCACGACAGGAGGATCCGACTCATGGGCTGCAATGAGAGCATCACACGCCTGAAGAGCCACCTGGATGACTCGATCGATGGCCAGCGGTCCCTCATCCTCAAGGACCTCAGCGAGATTCTTCCCCTCCACGTGCTCCATCAAGAAGTAGATGAGGCCTGCTTCTGCGTCCTCTTCGTAGGTGGAGAGCCGCACGATGTGACGCGACTTCGATCCGAGCCGCTTCATGATTCGCGCTTCTCTCAGGAAGCGCGCGCGGGTAGCGTCTCCCTCCGCGCCACGCAGTCGGTCGACCCTGAGGATCTTGAGCGCTTCGATCCACCCGCCGGCCTCGTCGCGAACCTTGTATACCGTACCAAACGAGCCCGCCCCGATTCGCGAAAGAACGCGCCACTTGTCCCGGATCACAGAGCCGATGAGAGCGTCGTCGGGATCAGTATCTGCGTGAGCCGCTTCGACTTCAGCCGGATCCCATGCCACCGTGGGTGGTAGCGGGGTCTTGTCCGGATCGTCGGATTCGGTCACAGGTGAGCCACGGGCGCAAAACGTTCGGGGAGAGCAGGTCTGAGGGACAAGCTCCGGTCCTTCAAGCTACCGCGTATCGGGGACCGAGCGCCATCCCGAGGAGATCTGTTTTCGACTTGGTTTCAGTGGGTGAATCGGTGCTACCGCGGGCGGCAGACAGGCTATCGGAGACGCCCGGTCGCCCTCGTGTCCGCGTGGCCGATCATCGCTCGGGTCTTCAGCACAGCTGAACGCCACGTCACGCCGTGCCGATTGATCGCTGACGAGAGCCCCTCCATGTTCATCCCTCTACCTGTCGTCCCACGGAGTCGATTTCATGAAAAGCTTCGAACGCATCTCCGCGGTGCTGATTCTCGCGGTCCTGGCGACGTCACCGGCCCTGGCTCAGACCGCCGATGCAGGGCGGGGAGAAGTGCCGCTCACGGTTCCAGAAGGGTATGACCCCGACGTGCCAACACCGCTGATCGTCACGCTGCATGGGTACAGTGGGAATGGGCAGGGCCATGACCGCTCCTGGGGCATCAGCGCGCTTGCAGACGAGTACAACGTCTTGACCATCGCGCCCGACGGCGAGCAGGAACTGGGTGGAAACAGGAATCGGTACTGGAACGCGTCGGACGCGTGCTGCAATTTCTTCGGCACGGAAACGGACGACTCCGGGTACATCCGCGAGCTCATCGACGAGATCAAGTCTGCGTACAACGTTGATCCCAATCGGATCTACGTCATCGGGTACTCCAACGGTGGTTTTATGAGCTACCGGATGGCGTACGAGCACTCCGACGTGGTGGCGGCGATCGTCAGCTTCGCTGGCGCCAACCACGCGGACCAGAGGGACCCGCCACCCCACCCGGTGCATGTCCTTCAGATTCACGGCACGGACGACGCCACGATCGCCTACCGGGGCGGGGAAATACAAGAGAACCGCTACCCGGGAGCGATCCGCAGCATCATGCGCTGGGCGGGATACAACGGTTGTGACATGTCACCAAACAGTCGGGAGATGCGAGCCCTCGACGCGTCACTTCCGGGCCACGAGACCGGAGTCATGAAGTTCAACACCGGCTGCAGGGACGGAGGCTCCGCCGAATTGTGGACAATCTCTGATGGTAGTCACGGCCCCATCTATTCGGAGAGCTGGGCTGCTCAGATCGTCGAGTGGCTCCTGGCCCACCCGAAGCCCCCGCACGTGCTTGACTGAGGGCTCGCTGACTCCCTATCCGGGCCCCAACGCCTCCCACTCCCTTACGCTCGCAGGGTTCTGCTGGAATTCCATGATCATCTTCCAGCCGTCACGCTTCACCAGAAGCGCCTCGAAGTGGATGTACTGGACTGATCCATCATCCGACGGAGACAACGCCTCGTAGCGGAAAATCCCCGTCTCGTGGGCCGTACTGGCACCGTTTCTGCGCTTGGAGAAGCGGAATTGAACGGAGGCTTCTACTAGACCGGTGCGTGTGTCGTCGAAGCCGGCCTCCCACCCGGTGAGCGCGGCAGAGATCGATTGTGTGGTCTCACCGAAGATCACGACAGCATCAGGGTGGTAGGTCGCGGAGTACCCGTCGAAGTCTCCCTGAGCGACGGTACGGGAGACCTCCGACCAGAAGGTGTCCAGTTCTGCGGTGACCTGAGCCGAGAGCTGAGTCGCAGCCCCGACAAGAAGGGCCGCTGCCGCCCCCAGATTGAAACAAGTTCTGGACCACGCCATCGAAGTACCTCCCCGTACGAGTGGAGTCCCGGTCCATCCCGATCCCGGGGCATGGCACAATACGATCTGAAATGGCCGAGAAGCCATCTCGCTGAGCGTCACACTGCAGATACCGCCCTATCCACGCCGATCGACCCGCTCGCCTCACCCGGTGGTCTCGACCGCCGAAAGGCGAGGAGGACTCCGCCAAGGCCGATCAGCCAGAGGCCCACACCGACCCTGACAATACGGATCTCCGGTCCGGGGCTGAGGGTGTTGGCCCCGACCTCACTCTTCCACAAACGCCGACTCGAACAGATCTCGTTGTGCAACACTGCCCAGCGCGACCAGCTCGGATCCCTCCGCGAGGACGTAGTCCGCCTCGGGCCCGCTGGTGACCGTGCCGTCCTTTTCGATCGCGATGACGATCAAGCCGGTCTGCGCGGCAATGTGGGTCTCACCGAACCGCCTGCCCGCGAGGGAGGCGGGCAGAGAGATGTAGAAGAGATTGATCTCCTCTCCGAGCAC
>JAKMDG010000445.1 GCA_022428035.1 Longimicrobiales bacterium | reverse complement strand
ATGCTCGGGGGCGTGCTACTGCAGGTCGACGGCCCGGGCATACAGGGCTTCACAGCACTGGGCGACGCTCGGGTCTTTGGAGCTCCGGACGCTGTCCGTCCTGGACGTCATCGGGTGATCGTCATCGCTCCGTCGAGCGGGGAACTCCGTTTCACGATCGATGTGGACGACCTTGAAATGGAGGGGCCCGTCATCACGGTACTCCAGGCGACCCTGTCGGACGATCAGCTCGTTACAGCCTCTGCGGTGAGCGTTCGGATCGTTCGCTGAGCCCGGTCCGGGACAGGGGCGATCGCGTGCGGTCGACGTGTCAGGCGAGACCCTCGGTACGACCCCGGGATTGGCTTGCCCGCTCACCCCCCTTCCGCCACCTTACGCGGGCCGTTTTTCGCTCCTTAGCTCGGAGACGTAGACGGTCGCCGAACGCTCAAGCAATCCACCATCCGGCCGCCGCCGGGCGAAGGAAACGCCGATGACGACCAGCACCTGGATCACGATGATCGTGGTGATGGGGTTCGTCTGGGGTGGCTTCGCCACCGTCCTGCTCACCGCGATCCGTAAGGAGTCCGGGAAGAGCAGTGACGCGTAGGTTCTCCGCGGCTCCGCGGCCCCGTCTTCAGGGACGCTCGTGCCTCGACGCGACGATCTAGAAACGATTCTGATTCTGGGCTCTGGGCCGATTGTCATCGGCCAGGCCTGCGAGTTCGACTATTCGGGTACTCAGGCGGTTCGGGCCCTCAAGGAAGAAGGCTATCGAGTCGTCCTGGTGAATTCGAACCCGGCCACGATCATGACCGATCCCGACATCGCGGATCGGACCTACATCGAGCCGATCACGGCTGAATGGGTCGAGAAGGTCATTGAGAAGGAGAAGCCGGATGCACTCCTTCCGACCATGGGTGGTCAGACTGCCCTGAACGTGGCGATGGACCTGCACCGTGCCGGCATTCTGGAGAAGCACGGCGTCGAACTGATCGGTGCCAACGAGCGCTCCATCGAAATGGCAGAGGATCGTGAGCAGTTCGCGGAGGCGATGGAACGTATCGGCCTGAAGGTGACGACGGGCGGCTTCGCCGGAACGCTCGAGGAAGCACTCGAGATCGTTGAGTCAACTCATTACCCGGCCATCATTCGACCGTCATATACGCTCGGAGGTACCGGTGGTGGCATCGCGTACAATCGGGAAGAGTTCGAGGTCCAGGTGCGGAAGGGGCTCGACGCATCCCCGATCACCGAGGTGCTCATCGACCGCTCGATCCTGGGCTGGAAGGAGTACGAGCTCGAAGTCGTTCGAGACGGCGTCGACAACGTCATCATCATCTGCTCGATCGAGAACATCGATCCTATGGGTGTGCACACCGGAGACTCGATCACCGTCGCGCCCGCGCAGACTCTGACGGACGTCGAGTATCAGGAGATGCGTGACGCCTCGATCGCGATCATCCGTGAAATCGGAGTCGAAGCTGGCGGATGCAATGTGCAGTTTGCGGTAAATCCCGATGACGGTGAGATGGTCGTCATCGAAATGAACCCGCGGGTTTCCCGCTCGTCGGCACTGGCATCGAAGGCCACCGGCTTCCCGATCGCACGTGTGGGCGCGAAGCTCGCGGTCGGCTATCGGCTGCATGAATTACCGAATGACATCACAAAGACGACGCCGGCCTCGTTCGAGCCGGTGCTCGACTACACGGTGGTGAAAATTCCCCGCTTCGCGTTCGAGAAGTTCTCGGAGGTCGACGACACGCTCGGTGTCCAGATGAAGTCTGTCGGTGAGGTCATGGCCATTGGCCGCACCTTCCGGAGTGCCTGGCAGAAGGGATTCCGCGGGCTCGAGGCTGATCGCTACGGCTGGGTCGTCGGGGACGAACTGAAGGACGACGGGCTCGAGGAAGACGATGCGAGTTCACTGCTCGCCGCACTTCGCAGACCGACCGCGCACCGGCCCTTTCAGATCAAGCGGGCGCTGGAGTCAGGGCTCACCATCGATGAGGTCTTCGAAGCAACGAAGATCGATCCGTGGTTCCTCGACCAGTTCCTTCAGATCATCGAGTGGGAGCGTCGATACGCCAGCGCACCAGAGGTCACTCCGGAGCTGACGCACGGGATGAAGCGTGAGGGCTTCAGTGACCTCCAGCTCGGCGATCTTCGGGGAGAAGACGAAGCCACGGTTCGTGAGCGCCGGTGGGCGTGGGACATTCATCCGACCTACAATGTTGTGGACACCTGTGCCGGCGAATTTCCTGCGCAGACGCCGTACTTCTACTCGTCCTACGAGACGGAGTCGGAGTCCGAGCGCTCGGACCGCGAGAAGGTGGTCATTCTGGGTAGTGGTCCGAACCGGATCGGGCAGGGGATCGAGTTCGACTACTGCTGTGTGCAGGCGGTGCTGGCACTCCGTGAGGCCGGGTACGAGACCATCATGGTGAACTCGAACCCGGAGACGGTGTCGACCGACTTCGACGTGAGCGACAAGTTGTACTTCGAGCCGCTCACGCTCGAGGACGTGCTCGAGATCCTTTACCTCGAGCAGCCCAAGGGTGTGATTGTGCAGCTCGGAGGGCAGACGCCACTCAAGCTCGCGCATGGCATTGAGGCGTTCGGTGCGCCGGTGTTGGGTACGCCGGTCGACGCGATCGATCGTGCAGAGGACCGGGATCGATTCGACGCCGTGTGCCGCGCGATCGGGGCGCGGACGCCGGACAACGGTATGGCGACCTCGGAGGAAGAGGCCCTCAAGGTTGCCGCGGAAATCGGATTCCCCGTGCTCGTGCGCCCCAGTTACGTACTCGGCGGTCGTGCCATGCGGATCGTGTACGACGAGCCCTCGCTCCAGCGTTACTTCGAGGAGGCCGCGAAGGCTTCCCCTGACCACCCCGTACTGATCGACAGCTTCCTGGAGGACGCGTTCGAGGCGGATGTGGACTGCCTGTGCGATGGGACCGACGTGGTGATCGGCGGGATCATGCAACACATCGAGGACGCGGGGGTGCACTCGGGTGACTCGGCCTGCGTGCTGCCTCCCTACCTCCTGTCGGGTGACGCACTGGACGAGATCCGGAAACTGACCCGGAAGTTCGCCCTCGAACTCGGTGTCGTCGGACTGATGAACGTCCAGTACGCGATCCGAGACGGCGTCGTGTACGTACTCGAGGTGAATCCACGGGCGTCGCGAACGATTCCGTTCGTGAGCAAAGCAACAGGAGTTCCGCTGGCACGCCTCGCGTCTCGTGTGATGGCGGGCGAGCGTCTGGCGGATCTGAATGTTCCAGAAGAGCCACCGGTACCCGGGGTTGCGGTGAAAGAGGCAGCCTTTCCGTTCAATCGGTTCGACGTCGATGTTCTGCTCGGTCCGGAGATGCGCTCTACCGGGGAGGTCATGGGCTTCGACGACTCGTACGGTATGGCGTTCGCGAAGGCGCAGGTTTCGGCCGGGAACGTCCTGCCTGAATCGGGGCGCGTCATCGTCACCGTGAACGAGCGTGACCGTGAGACGGTCACGCCGATGCTGCGAAGGCTGCGCGATCTCGGCTTCGAGTTGATGGCGACCCGAGGAATGCACCAATACCTGACCCGCCTCGGCGTTCCGGTGGAGATGGTGTTCAAGGTCAATGAAGGCAGGCCGAACATCGTCGATCACATCGTGACCGGAGACATAGCACTTCTGAACAACACGCCGCTCGGCAAGCAGTCGCAGAACGATGATTATGC
>JAKMDG010000436.1 GCA_022428035.1 Longimicrobiales bacterium | reverse complement strand
ACCTGGAGAGAAGGGCGCAGCTGCGAAGCGATGGACGACGCCGCCTCATTCATGCGACGGGTCAGGTCGTTGTGCAGCTTGCCCAAATCCTCGACGCGCATGCCGAGCAACGGGTCGACGGCAAGGTGAATGTGCAGTCCCCAACCCGAGTCGAGGACAGCGGTGGGCTGCATGCCCATCACGTCCGACCAGACCGGTGCCAGCTGGTCGACCAACACCCGACGCAGGATGCGAAGGTGGTCGGCCGGCAGACGGTACATCGCCTCCTTGAGCTGGGCTCGACGGGTTGGCACCGGCCTACCCCGAGCCATCAACAGCGCAGTGTAGAGGGTAGCGAGGTCAGCATCCCACAGCAGGGTCGTGACCCGTGCGCAGTTAGCCACCGTTCTCCCTTGCCCTCGAGGGCCGAGGACTTTGCGGGGGAACAGACCGGTCGACACATACTCCCCACCCGACAGGGTCTGGTGTACGTAGGCCAGTCCCCCCTCGGGGGTAGGCCACAGTGCAGCGATGCACCGGTCGACTGCATCCTCGGTCAATGCCTGCTCGACTGCTTCGTTGCGAGCAGGGTGCGTGTCAATCATGCGAGTCTCCAAAAAATGTTGCGGCCGTCTACGGCCTCGTAACGGGGGACCCCCCAGGGGGGCGGACAGAATCAGGACGGCAGCTCATCGTCGGAGGCGCCGCCGGCCTGGGCGTCGGCTGCTTGCCCCGGGTAGGCGGTCGACATCGGCGCGACGCCGAGTGCACCGGATGCTACCAGCGCGAGGTCTTGCCGGACGACAGGCAAGAGGACCGCGTCGAGGTAGTCGCGGACCGACATTGCACGGGCAGCGGAAGCACCACGGACGGCGCGGCGCATAGGTTCAGAACACCAAAGGGCAGGACGAGAGGACATCGGACAGACTCCAGAAGGAGGAACAGCGCGGCACACCGTGCGCCGCCTTGCCACGATAGCACCGCAAGCAGAGGGCAACAACGACAAAGCCCCCCGACCCGAAGGACGGAGGGCAAAATCTGCACCCGGGGCGTCAGTCACACAAGGACACCAGCACCAGCGCACACACGAGGAGCGCTTCCACCCACCAAGGGGCGCCCCACGTTGAACGGTAGCCGTTCACTCTTCACCCCCGACCGGAAGCGGAAAGCGGCCGGACAGACAGGGCCAGACCCCGTCCGCTTCAGCCCAGTCGGCCACCAGTTCGAACACCAGCCACCATTCATTGCTGTATCCCCGGCCCCACGGGATACCCCGCGCGGGATCGATACCGGCGTCCGGGTTCAAGAGGTGCAGCGCATACAGAAAGCACTCGACCGGGTCGGCCGCTTCCAACCGACGCAAACCAAACACGCCCCCGGGGTCCTCGGGTGCGTACCGCTCCCGCCACTTCCGCGCGACCGCCTCCCGTTCCATCTCCTCATTCAGATGGTACGCCATCGCAACGCGCTGAAGATTGACGCGGACCCAATCACGCTCGCCGGTCATGCTTCACCCCCGACCCGTGCGCGGTAGGCCTTCTTCCGGCGCGTCCACCGGTGGCCAATGCCTCGGATACCATGCAGCGCGAACAAGACCACATCGATGCCAGCCTTCGCCCGGTTCGGATGGGCGGGCAGGTGCTCCACAGAGCACAACATGCAGTCGTTGCACGAGACCGGACGGTCCCCCCGATAGTCAGCCACCATCGCCGGGCACATGCGACCGACGACAGCCAACCCACCGTCATCGCTCTCCACCCGCATCGAGGTCTTGCCCGCCTCGATAGCGTCCGCCATGGCGTCCGGGTCGACTGTGAGGGTAGTGCGCCAGCCATCCGCCAGCGCTTCCCACACATCCTCGACCGAGTGACACGAGGCCATCGCCCACGCTCGAGCCCAGCGCGATTCCGGCCGGCGCCACGTCGACGTGTAATCGATGGGGTGCAGCCCTTCCTCCACACACGCACGGTACCCCGCCTCGAGCAAGTCCCGAGGGACAGACCCGACCGAGTCACCGACCGCAGACCAGCGGAACACCCGGGCAGACCGAGGCGCACCCGCCAGCGCGTAGCGCAGGGTGTACTCCTGCGGCACACGGACGGACCGGGCGGCCATCGAGGTAGGCCGGTCCGCTTTCATCGCAAAGCCAGTGCGACCGAAGATGGCGTAGCAGTCGCCGCCACTGTAGCGTGGGCAGGAGCTGCAGCCCGTCGGCCAGTATTCCTCGCGCACGTATGCGGTGGGGACGCTGTCGGTCTTGCCGTTCGCGGTGCGCGGTTTGCACACCAGATAGTCCGCAAGGGAGAGAGAGAGAGTAGAAAGAGACATGGTACAGACTCCAATGCGCCGAGGTGCTCCCCCCGGGGCAACAAGGAAGCCCCCGAAGGGGCGAGGGTCACGCCGTCATCAGCGCGAGAAAGATAGCGACCGCCAGCGCGGACAGGAGAGACTTGCGGAGGGTAGTCATT